>NZ_DAWCVJ010000027.1:0-31161 GCF_052358865.1 Faecalibacterium sp. | reverse complement strand
AGCGCATCCGCCGCGGCGACCCCCTCGAGATCTTCACCACCGGCGAGGGCGAGGTCATCTTCAAGAAGTATTCCCCGGTGGGGGAGCTGCACGGGGTGGCGGTGCAGTATGTGGAGGTGCTGAGCCGAAGCTTTGCCCTTACGGCCTTCGTGGCCGACCGCGACCGCATCCTTGCCGCCGCAGGGGCAGGTCGGCGCGACCTTGCCGACCGCAGTGTCAGCCAGCCGCTGGAACGGGTGATGGAGTCCCGCAAGCCCTACCTCAGCGAGGGCGACCCGGAGCACGTCCTGCTGCCCTGTGAGGGTTCGCTGCGGCCTCTGCTCTGCGCGTGGCCCATCATCGCGGCGGGGGATGTCACCGGGGTTGTCGGGCTGCTGGCCGAGGATCGCGCCCAGCAGCCTGACCCCGCCCAGCAGAAGGCCGTGGCCGTGGCGGCAGCGTTTCTGGCAAAGCAGATGGAGGAGTGAACATTATTATAATAGGAGCGTCTGCGGTTCGGCAGGCGTTCCCTTTTTTGTTTATGACAGAATTATGAATCTTTATAAACTTTTTCGAGAAGCTATTGACAGGGAAAAAATTTTGGCTATAATGGTCTTAGCACTCAGGAAGATGGAGTGCTAAAGAAACAAAAGCCAAGAAGGAGGCAGGCGCTATGACGATGGATGCACGCAAGCAGCGAGTCTTGCAGGCGATCGTGGCGCTGTATGGCCTCGAGGGCGAGCCTGTGGGCAGCAGTGTGCTGGCAAACTATTTTGATATGGCCGTGTCCAGCGCCACGCTGCGCAACGAAATGGCGGCGCTGACCAAGCTGGGTCTGCTGGAGCAGCCCCACACCAGCGCGGGCCGTGTCCCCAGTGCCAAGGGCTACCGTTATTATCTCGACAATCTGCTGACCGACGACCAGCCGCTGGATCGCGTGACCCGCGCCCGGGTGGAGGCCGTCTTCGCCAGCCTTGACCATGAGCCGGAAAAGCTGGCACAGGGTGCCGCCAAGGCGCTGGCCGCCATCAGCGGCTGCACCGCTGCGGTCAGCACCCCCTGCGCCGAAGACCTCTGCGTCGCCCACTACGAAGTCGTTCAGGTGGGCCGCAGCGCGGCGGCTGTGCTGGCCGTCACGACGGCAGGCTACGTCCGCACCCGTGTGGCGCGGGTCCGCACCGGGCTTTCCCGGGAGAATGCCGCTGCGCTGGCCGCGCTGCTCAACCGCAACCTGACCTTCGTTGCGCCGGTGGATCTTTCGAGCCGGCTGCTCGCCGAGCTGTGCAGCCAGATCGACCCGGAGCTTGTGCCGGTCATCAGCGCCGCAGCCGCGATTTTGCAGGACTCCGCACAGCCCCATGTATTCTTGGGCGGTGAGCAGCACCTGCTGGACTGGCCTCAGCTGGAGGGCAGGGTGGGCGACATCCTCACCTTGCTGAACGACGAGGAGCAGGCCGCCCACATCATCGCACCCCCGGCAGAGCGCAGTGAGAGCGTGCTGCTGGGCGAGGATCTGGAGCCTCAGATTCCCGGCCTGTGCATCGTCAGCGACCGCTACCTTGTGGGCGGCGGGCTGTGGGGCACGGTGGCCCTCATCGGGCCGACCCGGATGCCCTTCCAGAAGCTGATGCCGCTGCTCCACCTCTTCGCCGATGAGCTTGGCGAGGGTATGAGCGGCAAACGAAAAGACACCCCGCAGATGGCCGCACCCCGGCGGACTGTGATATATAAGGAGGATCTGGAATGAGCGAAGAGACGAAGAAGACGGCAGAGGCTCCCGAGCAGGAAGCGAAGGAGACCGAAGCCGCACCTCAGGAAGCGCCCGAGACCGCCGCAGCCCCCGAGCAGGAGGCCGAGGCAGAACCGGCAGACGCCAAGAAGAAAGATGGCTGGTTCAACAAGAAGGCCCGCGAGATGGACGCCGTGAAGGCGAAGCTCGATACGGCCGAGAAGAATGCCGCACAGGCAAAAGACCAGCTGCTGCGGATGGCAGCGGAGTACGAGAACTACCGCAAGCGCTCCACCCGCGAGGCTGACCAGAAGTTCAACGATGGTGTGTCCTTTGCCGTGAATCAGATCATCCCCATCCTTGACACGCTGGAGATGGCGGCCAACGCTCCCACCACCGATGAGAATTACAAGAAGGGCGTCATCATGACGCTGGATAAGGCTGCCAAGGCGCTGGATACCCTCCATGTGGAGGAGATCGAGGCGCTGGGCAAGCCCTTCGACCCCAATATCATGAACGCCGTCCAGCAGATCCCCGCCCCGGACGGGCAGGAGAGCGGCACCGTCATCACGGTGTACCAGAAGGGCTACAAGCTGGGCGACAAGATCGTCCGCCACGCGACCGTCGTGGTGGCCGAGTGACATCGCAGAGACCCGCAAGGGTTTTGAAGATAAGACATCCGCTTCACACATCGAGCATGAGATAAACAAGTTCTTTTGAGAGGAGACTTCATTTATGAGCAAAATCATTGGTATTGACCTTGGTACTACGAATAGCTGCGTGGCTGTCATGGAGGGCGGCGAGCCTGTCGTCATCGCAAACTCTGAGGGCGCACGCACCACCCCGTCTGTTGTTGGCTTCACCAAGACCGGCGACCGTCTGGTCGGTCAGGTCGCAAAGCGTCAGGCCATCACTAACCCTGAGAACACCGTGTCCTCCATCAAGCGTCAGATGGGCACCGACCACAAGGTGACCCTGAACGGCAAGGAGTACACCCCCCAGCAGATCAGCGCGATGATCCTGCAGAAGCTGAAGGCTGACGCCGAGGCTTATCTGGGCGAGCCTGTCACCGAGGCCGTCATCACCGTTCCTGCCTACTTCAACGACAGCCAGCGTCAGGCCACCAAGGACGCAGGCACCATCGCCGGCCTGAACGTCAAGCGTATCATCAACGAGCCGACCGCCGCTTCTCTGGCCTACGGCATTGATAAGGAAGATGACCAGAAGATCATGGTCTACGATCTGGGCGGCGGCACCTTCGATGTCTCCATCATCGAGATGGGCGACGGCGTCACCGAAGTTCTGGCCACCAACGGCGACACCCATCTGGGCGGCGACGACTTCGACCAGCGCATCATCGACTGGATGGCAGACGCCTTCCAGACCGAGAACGGCATCGACCTGCGCAAGGATAAGATGGCCGCTCAGCGCCTGAAGGAGGCTGCCGAGAAGGCAAAGATCGAGCTGTCCAGCGCAATGAGCACCCAGATCAACCTGCCCTTCATCACCGCCGACGCGACCGGCCCCAAGCACCTCGATATGACCCTGACCCGCGCAAAGTTCAACGAGCTGACGGCGGATCTGGTCGATCGCACCATGACCCCTGTCCGCAAGGCTCTGCAGGATGCAGGCCTGCGCGCATCGGACCTGAAGAAGGTCCTGATGGTCGGCGGCTCCACCCGTATCCCCGCCGTCTACGATGCAGTCAAGAAAGAGCTGAACTGCGAGCCGTTCAAGGGCATCAACCCCGATGAGTGCGTGGCTGTCGGTGCTGCCATTCAGGGCGGCGTCCTGCAGGGCGACGTCAAGGGTCTGCTGCTGCTGGATGTCACTCCTCTGAGCCTCGGCATCGAGACTCTGGGCGGCGTCTGCACCAAGATCATCGAGCGCAACACCACCATCCCCACCCACAAGAGCCAGGTCTTCTCGACTGCTGCGGACAACCAGCCCTCGGTTGAGATCAACGTCCTGCAGGGCGAGCGTGAGTTCGCACGGGACAACAAGAGCCTCGGCGTCTTCCATCTGGACGGCATCGCTCCGGCTCCCCGCGGCGTGCCTCAGATCGAAGTCACCTTCGATATTGATGCAAACGGCATCGTGAAGGTCAGCGCAAAGGATCTGGGCACCGGCAAGGAGCAGAACATCACCATCACTGCTTCGACCAATATGTCCAAGGACGACATCGACAAGGCTGTGAAGGAAGCAGAGCAGTTTGCTGCCGACGATAAGAAGAAGCGCGAGGAAGTGGACATCCGCAACGGCGCCGACCAGATGGTCTTCCAGACGGAGAAGATGCTGAAGGAGAACGGCGACAAGATGCCCGCCGACGTCAAGAGCGAGGCTGAGGCAAAGCTGGCCGAGCTGAAGACCGCTGTCCAGTCCGGTTCCATCGACGACATCAAGGCAAAGCAGGATGCTCTGAGCCATGTCTTTGAGAAGATGTATCAGGCTGCCGCTGCTGCCCAGCAGGCCGCAGGCGCACAGCCCGGCCCCGACGCTGGCGCAAACGACCAGCAGAAGCCGAACGATGACGGCGTTGTGGACGCAGACTTCAAGGAAGTCTGATCTGAGACACAGCAGTGTGTGCCCGGCCAAACCGGCGGACGCACGCGTAGAATAGCAAAAGCCGCTCCGGTTTTGCCGGGGCGGCTCTTGCTGGTTATAGAGGACCTCTCAGTCTCGCTGCACGGGAAACAGCAGCGCGCTGCTGGAACAGGGAGGTTGCTGCTACATGAGAGGTGATTGGATTATGGCACAGGAGAAACGTGATTACTACGAAGTGCTGGGTGTATCCAAGACGGCCACCGATGCGGAGATCAAGAAGGCTTACCGCAAGCTGGCCATGAAGTACCACCCGGACTACAACCCCGGCGACAAGGAAGCCGAGGAAAAGTTCAAGGAGATCAACGAGGCGAACGAGGTGCTCTCCGATGAGAAGAAGCGCCAGCTCTACGACCAGTACGGCTTTGCCGGGGTCGACCCCAACTATGCGGCCCAGAACGGCGGCGGCCCGGGCGGCTTCGGCGGCGGTTTCGGCGGCGACGGTGTGGACTTGGGCGACATCTTCGGCGACATCTTTGGCGGCGGTTTCGGCGGCTTTGGCGGCTCGGCCCGCTCCGCAAACCCCAACGCCCCCCGCAAGGGTCAGGACATCCGGGTGCGCATCACCCTGAGCTTTGACGAGGCGGTGCATGGCTGCAAGAAGAACATCACCATCACCCGTCAGCAGGAGTGTACCGAGTGCCACGGCAGCGGCTGCGCTGCCGGCAGCAGCCCTGAGACCTGCCCCGACTGCGGCGGCAGAGGCTTCGTCATCCGTCAGCAGCGCACGCCCTTCGGTGTCATGCAGACCCAGCAGCCCTGCTCCCGCTGCGGCGGCAAGGGCAAGCTGGTCAAGAACCCCTGCAAGAGCTGCCACGGCAGTGGCAAGACCGCAGCAAAGAAGACGCTGGAGGTGTCCATCCCCATGGGCATCGACGACGATCAGAGCTTTGCACTGCGGGGCATGGGCGACGCCGGTGCCAACGGCGGCCCCGCCGGTGACGTCATCGTGATGGTCACGGTCCGTCCCAGCGAGGTGTTCCAGCGCGACGGCTACGACGTCTACGTCATCGTCCCCATCACCTACAGTCAGGCGGTTCTGGGCGACAGCATCACCGTGCCTTCGATCGACGGCAAGGTGGAGGTCACTGTGCCTGAGGGTACCCAGAGCGGCACCACCTTCCGCCTGCGGGGCAAGGGCATCCAGTACCTGAATGGCCGGGGCCGGGGCGATATGTACGTCAGGTGCGAGGTCGAGATCCCCAAGAAACTCAGCAAGACCCAGCGCGACGCCCTGAAGAAGTTCGAGGGCACTCTGAAAGAAGAGAACTATGAAAAGCGCAAGGGCTTCTTCAAGAAGCTGAAGGATATGTTCCAGTAAAACGTAAAAAGAGGGCGGGTGCCCTTCCCCATCGGGAAGAGCACCCGCCTTTGTTGTTCTTTGGAGTCTCCTGACTTATCAGCTGAAGATGACAAGCGCGTTGATCAAGAGGCCGACGCCCGTGAAGCAGCTGGACACCGTCCAGAAGGTGCAGCCGAGGCCGTAGAATGCATTGGCGACGCTCTTATCCATATAACGGGTCAGAGCATCCGGGCCAGTGCTGGTCCAGTCCTTCGGATGAGACTTCCGGTAGTCGCGCACACCGGCGACACCGGCGAACCATCCGTAGAACGGGATAAAAACAGCAGCAGCTGCCTGAACGATGTTGGCACCACCAGAGGTATAGGTCATTTCCTCTTCGTTCATCACGCAATAGGAAGCGGGAAGCATCATGATGTTTTCCATAGTAGCACTCCTTTACGAACAATATCCCAAAACGATGCACAGTGCATCGTTTTTTCAAGAGAGAGGCGAAGCTTCCGGAACGCCGCGGGGGAAGCTTACAGGATGAGCAGGATGGCGCTCAGGGGGGCAAGAGCGATGACCGTACCGGCGGCCACCGTGTCACGCAGGAAGTTGGAGGGGGACTTGGACATATCCTCGCTGAGGGCGTCGGACGCACGGCCCAGCACGGTGAAGAGGTTGCCCTTGCGGTTGCTGGAAACGCTGAGCCAATCCTTGGCCTGCGAGATGCCCCAGACATAGCTGGAAGCCAGAACAGCGACGCCCACGACGGTGACGACACCGCCCACAGCGCTGCCGCCGGAGGTGTAGGTCATCTCATCTTCGGAAAGGGCGGTATAACCAGCGGGAAGCTCCATATATTTCTTCATAGGTGAAACACTCCTTTTGTATCAGCAGGCGGTACACCGCCTGAATTTCCCTCAGACAGAACCATATTCTCTGTCAGCATCATTCTACTACAAGGCCGTGTTTTGTGCAAGTGTTTTGGCTAGAAACGACAAAAACCCGGGAAAATGCATGAAAAACAGCCCTGAAGTTTGTGGAAAAGCACTGCAATAATTTCCAGCATCAGCCTGCGGCACCAGCCCGGTAGAGGTAGGGGTCGCTCTTGAAGCTGTCGAAGCTGTAGAGCACGAGGATCTGGTCATAGCCGTTGTCCGCGATGAGCTGGTCGAGGCCGTAGTTGTAGTTGCGGAAGTCCACCACGTCGATGTCGGTATAGTTGGCCGTCAGGTAGGGCACGAAGCAGTTGGCGTAGCTGTCCTTGATGACCAAAATTCGACCGCGCCCGGTGCCGTCGCCCTTGATGCGGCTCAGGCCGTTGTTGCCGTGGAGGAACATGGCGTACTTGTCGTAGACGGAAAGCTTGTCCGTGTCGTAGAGGCCGGTGGTCTCGCCCTCGGCGGGCTGGCCCGGGGCGGTGACGGTGTAGATGGTCAGGGCGTTGGGCAGGTCGTAGTAGGTGATGGTGTCCGGCTCGGCGTCGGGCGTCCGGGCCTTGGAGTAGTGGGTGCCGTAGAAGCCCTCTGCCGTCCGGGCTGTATGGGCCGAGGGGTCAAAGGGCGTAAGGCCCAGTGCGGTGCAGAGCTGCTGGTAGGCGTAGTATGCGCCGGTGCTCGTCCAGTGGTGGTCGGTGCGGTAGTAGATATATTCGCCCTTGTGGTCGGCGAGGGTCTGCCGCACGTCCACAAACCGGCCCCCGGCGGTCTGCACGGCCTCCGAGAGAGCGTCGAGATAACGGTCCTCGTCCAGCAGGGGAGCGCCTGCGGGGACGTTCTCAGGGTAGACAGCGGACGCCGCAGGCACCAGCATCACATTGACGAGGCCCGGGTACCGCTGGCAGAGGGCTTCAAGGGCGGCTGTATTCTTGGGCAGGGTGCGCGTCTCGCTGGAGACCAGACCGTAGGTGCGGGGGAACATCATATGCTCTTTGCCCAGCAGGATGCCGCCGCTCTGCTCCTTCTGCATCACCTTGGTCTCTACGGTGCTTTGGAGGGCGACCCAGTTGTCGCGGCCCGCCACCTGATCCTTGACGTACTTGGTGTAGGCCGTGAAGAACTTGTTCAGGCCGTCTGCCGAGAAGCTGGACAGGCTGGGCCGCTGGGAGAGGGTGGTGTTTTCCAGCTCACTATAGGCCCTGTCCGGGGTGATGAGGTCGAGGGCGAACAGCCCCACGAAAAACAGGCTGAATGCGAGCAGCACCGGGTAACGGAAGATGGAAGCAGAGCGCTTCGAATGTTTCGCCATCGTTTGCGCCTCCTCTTAGAAGTTGAAATACAGGAACGGGCTGTTGGTGCTGCCCACGACATAGGCCATCGAGATGGTCAGGAGGGCCAGAATGGTCAGCGCCTTGGTGACGGCATGGCGGGAAAGCAGGTCCCACAGCTTTTCGATGAGCGGGGTGCAGCAGAGGACAGAGACCGCCAGCAGCACGCCGTAGTTGCGCAGGAAGTAAAGGGGCATCACGCCGCCGGAGGGGATAAAGAGCTTTTGGAACAGCAGCCCGAACTCCACGCCCGCGTCGTTGCCCACGAACATGGCCCAGCCCACCACCACGAGGAAGAGGGTATAGAGATGGGGCCAGACCCTGCCCTTCTTCAGATAGGGCAGCAGGAAGAGCTTTTCCAGAGCCAGCAGCACGAAATAGTATAAGCCCCAGCAGATGAAGTTCCAGTTCGCGCCGTGCCAGATGCCCGTGAGCAGCTCGACGACGAAGAGGTTGAAGATCTGACGCCGGAGGCCCTTCCGGTTGCCGCCGAGGGGGATATAGACATACTCCCGGAACCAGCCCGAGAGGGTCATGTGCCAGCGCCGCCAGAACTCGGTGATGGAGGCGGAGATATAAGGGTAGTTGAAGTTCTGGGGAAAGTCGAAGCCCAGCATCTTGCCCATGCCGATGCCCATCATGGAGTAGCCGGAAAAGTCGAAATAGAGCTGTAAGGAGTAGGCGATGACGCCCAGCCAGACCAGCGGAGTGGAGGCGTTGGCAAGGCCCACGAAGGAGACGGAGGGGCCGTCCGCCACCCCGATGATGTCGGTCCAGAGGGCGCCGACGGCGTCGGCCAGCAGGACTTTCTTCGCCAGGCCGAAGGTGAAGAGGGTCATGCCCTCCTCGATCTGCTTTAAGTTATAGCGGCCTTTGTAGACGTGGAGGCGGTCGGAGACGTCCCGGTACTTGACGATGGGGCCTGCGATGAGCTGGGGGAACATGACGACGTAAGCGCCGAAGTCGATGATGTTGTGCTCGGTCTTCACGTCCCGGCGGTAGACGTCGATGGTGTAGGAGAGGGTCTGGAAGGTGTAGAAGCTGATGCCCAGCGGCAGCACGCTGATGCCCGGGATGGCCGCAAAGCTGGTGCCGAAGAGGGCGTTGAGGCTGCTGAGCACAAAGTTTGCATACTTGAAGTAGAAGAGCATCCCGAGGCTGCCCGCCAGTGCGATGAGCAGCAGGACGAGGCGGGCCGTCCGGTTCCGGTCGAAGCGCTCAAGCCCGAGGCCGCAGAGGTAGTTGATAAGGATGAGGGCCAGCATGACCGGGAAAAACCGCACCTCGCCCCAGCAGTAGAACACGAGGCTGCATAGGAAGAGGACGGTGTTTTTGAGCTTCGGGGGCGCGAGGTAATAGAGCGCCAGCGTAATGGGCAGAAAGCGCAGCAGAAAGATGATGGTGCTGAAGACCACGGCGTCAGTCTCCTTTCGGACTTCCCCCGGTGGGGGGAGCGGACAGCGCCGGGAGGCGCTGCGTGAGAGGTTTTACCAAAGCGAAAAAGGCCGATGCCGCTGCGGCACCGGCCCGGAAGCGCTTTTTTACTTGCCCAGAACGCCGTTGACAGCGCTGGTCAGGTCGGCAGAGCAGCCGTTGGAGGCAATGACCATCACCACGAGGTCGTCGCTGCCGTCGATGATGGCATTCTCCACGTTGGCCTGTGCCTCCGCGAACTCGGCGTAGTTGCCGTAGAAGGCCACCTGATCCTGCTGGTAGGTCTTGAGGGTGTCCATGACATCCTGTGCCTTGCCTGCCGCGGGCTGGATGGCCAGCACGAGGCCGGCGTCGCCGTTGTCGTTGCTCTTGATGCCCTTGTAGCTGGTGACATCGTCGGCCTTCAGGCCGAAGTCGTACTCGATGTTCATGGCCGTGATCTCAAACTGGTTGGAGATGGGGTTCGTTTCCAGCAGGGCGTCCACGGCAGAGGCCACGGCGTCGGAAGCGCCGTTCTCCTCGGCGGAGACGGAAGCAGCAGGCTCAGAGGCGCTCTGGCTGGCAGCCCCGGAGGAGGCTGCGGAGGAGGCCGCAGAGGATGCAGAAGAGGCAGAGCCGCCGCAGCCTGTCAGCAGGACACAGCCCGCAGCCAGCGCAGCAGCAGAAAAGACGAGTTTCAGACGAATATTCATAGAAGATTTCCCTCTTTTGTCGTTAAATTTCCA
The DNA here is from genome assembly GCF_052358865.1 of Faecalibacterium sp. Lineage (NCBI taxonomy): Bacteria > Bacillati > Bacillota > Clostridia > Eubacteriales > Oscillospiraceae > Faecalibacterium > Faecalibacterium sp. Next base: position 21,142 of record NZ_DAWCVJ010000027.1, on the reverse strand, counting down.
AGGCCCGGCCGCACCGAAAAACGTCGGCCCAAGACCCTTATCAGTCTATCATAACGAGGTTCGGATTGCAAACGAACTGCAAGATTTTTAACCTTTTCTTCACCGGTCGGGTCAGCCTTCGGCCGCGATGTCCCGCAGCGTCTGGATATACTCCTCGAAGCAGAGGCCGCTGGTGTTGATCCGGGCCGCATTTTCGACGCCGACATACCGCCAGTGCCACGGCTCGTAGATGATCTCGGTCTTGTCCTCGGCGTCTTTCGGGTAGCGGAGGATGAAGCCGTAGTCCCCGGCGTGTGCACAGAGCCAGCGGAAAGCGGCGGTGTTCTCGAAGCCCTCGTCCAACCCGGTGTGCTCGGGGCTGTTCAGGTCGGCGGCGAGGCCGCAGTTGTGCTCGGAGTAGCCCGGAGGGTTGACGACGGCTGCGGCCTTTTCCTTGGCAGCGGCGTTGTCATAGCCCTTGTTGAGGTAGTACTGGGTCTTTTTCTCGTAGAGGCTGGTCTGGTACTTGACGCTGCGGTAGCCGCTCTGCATCCAGACGGTGACGCCGTCGGCGGCTGCGGCCTTCTGCATGGCGAGGAAGGCGTCGCAGGCCGCCGTCTGGAGAGTCTTGTTCACGGCGGTGGCAGAGCCGCACTCCTTGGTGTCAAAGGTGTAGTCGTCCGGCATCTTGTTGGTGTGATTCACCAGCACCATCAGCGGGTCGGCCAGCAGGGCGCGGGCCTCGTCGGCGGTGAGGCCGAGGGCGTTGGAGGGGGCGGTGTTCTCGGGGACGCTGGACGCTGCGGCCTCCTGCGGGGCGCTCTGCGCCGGGAGAGGGGCCGCAGACGCCGCCGAGGCGCTGGGGATGGCGGCGCGGCGGGTGAGCAGGAAGGAGACGCCGCCCGCGGCGACGCAGAGCATCAGGGTAAGCCCGGCCACCCGGCGGATGGCACGTCTGCGCCTGCGGCGGCGCAGCTCAGCGCGAGTGAGGCGTCGGCGCTGAGGATGAGGAGTGGAGGGATTCATAAAAGACCTTCTTTCCGGTTGGGTGTGTATATTTTTCCACAGGGGAGGACATCCTATTCCCGGGAGGCGAACAGGATGAAAATGTCGGCTGAGGAATACGGGCGCAGGGTGCGCCGGGTCGGCCCGCCCTCGCCGCTGGGCAGAGACTGCCTTTGGGCGTTCTGCGTGGGCGGCGGCATCTGCCTGCTGGGCGAGGTGCTGCGGGGGTGGTATCTGACCATGGGGCTGGACAAGGAGCTGGCCGGCACCCTCACCAGCTGCACGCTGGTGGTGCTGTCGGCCCTGCTGACGACGCTGGGCCTCTACCAGAAGCTGGCCGCCAAGGCGGGCGCGGGCACCCTCGTGCCCATCACAGGCTTCGCCAACGCGGTGGTCAGTGCGGCCATCGAGTTCAAGACCGAGGGCCGGGTGCTGGGCACCGGCGCGAAGATGTTCCTCATCGCCGGGCCGGTCATCGTCTACGGCACGCTGGCGGCGGTGCTCTACGGCAGCGTCTGCTGGCTGCTTGGATAAAACAGCTCTCTGTCCAGAATACGCAGGAGAGGGTGCGAAAATTGCATCCGCCTGCCGAAACCCCAGTATACCACAAAAAGCGGATAAAATCAGCCCCATAAAGGAGGAAACTGTATGGCCGCACGCCGCGGAGATACCCTTTTGTTCCCGACGCCGCCCGTCGTGGCGGCGCATGCGGCCATCGGCGGCAAAAAGGAGGGCGAAGGCCCCCTCGCCGCCTGCTTCGATGCGCTGAGCGCCGACAACTTCTTCGGCCAGTCCAGCTGGGAAGCCGCCGAAAAGGAGCTGGCCCTGCAAACGGCGCGGCTCTGCCTTAAAAAGGCCCAGACGACCCCCGAAAAGGTCAGCCTCGTGCTGGCGGGGGACTTGCAGGCCCAGTGCACCGCATCCAGCTACGCCATGCGGGAGCTGGGCATCCCCTTCGCAGGCCTGTTCGGCGCGTGCAGCACGATGGCCGAGGCGCTGGGCCTCGGCGCGGCGCTGTGCAGCGCCGGGATGGCCGACGGCCTGCTGGCCATGACGTCCAGCCATTTCTGCGCGGCAGAACGCCAGTTCCGCACGCCGCTGAGCTACGGTGCGGTGCGGACGCCCACGGCCCAGTGGACGGCCACGGCGGCGGGAGCCTGCCTGCTGCGGCCTGCGGGCGAGGGGGTGCAGCTCTGTGCCGTCACCTTCGGGCGGGTGCAGGACTATAAGATAAAAGACATCAACAACATGGGCGCGGCCATGGCCCCTGCGGCCGCAGCCACCCTTCTGCACTATCTGAAGGACACCGGCAGCGCTCCGGAGGACTTCGACCGCATCTACACCGGCGACCTCGGCCATGTGGGAAGCCAGCTCCTCCGCGACCTGCTGGCGGCGGAGGGACTGCTGCTCAAGAACCATGTGGACTGCGGCTGCATCCTCTACGATGCCACCGAGCAGACCGTGAAGAGCGGCGGCTCCGGGCCGGGCTGTAGCGCCTCCGTCCTCTGCGGGCATATCCTGCCCCGCCTCGAGCGGAGGACGCAGAAGCGGGCGCTCTTTATCGCCACCGGCGCACTGATGAGCCAGACGACCTTTTTGCAGAAGGAGAGCATCCCGGCCATCGCCCATCTTGTGGAGCTGCGCAGCCCGCAGCGGAAGGAGGAAAACGGATGAATTACTTCTGGGCCTTCGTGGTGGGCGGCGGCATCTGCGTCATCGGCCAGCTGCTCATCGACCTCACCGGCCTGACCCCAGCCCGCATCCTGACGGGCTATGTGGTGGCGGGCGTCATCCTCTCGGCGGTGGGGTGGTATGGGCCGCTGGCGGAGTTTGCAGGCTGCGGGGCTACCGTGCCCCTGCTGGGGTTCGGGCATCTGCTGGCCAAGGGGGTGCGGACAGCCATCGAGGAGGAGGGGGCCATCGGCATCCTCACCGGAGGACTGACGGCTGCGGCTGCGGGCATCACGACGAGCCTTGTATGCGGGGTGGTGTGCTCGTGGTTGGGGAAGAGCCATGACCAGAACTAGAAAAGCATCCCGGTCTCGCGCCGGGATGTTTTTCTGTGCGCGGCGGGCCGTTTCGGCTCATTTTTCGTCCGGGGTGCGTTATATTGGGGCCAAAGGAGGCAGGAAGCATGAAGCAGGAAACACAATGGACGACCATTTTCTGGGAGGGCTGGACAGCGCAGGCGCTCTGCGCGGCGGCGGTGTTCTGGCCCGGCAGCGCGGCGCTGCGGTACCCGGCGGTGCTCTGGCCGGGGCTGGCCCTCGCGGTGGCAGTCCCCGCTGTCTGGGCCGGGTGGTGGATGCTGGCCCAAAGGCCGAAGCCGCTGCTGGAGGAGGTGGTGATGGAAAAACAGGGGAAGATACATATCGTCACAGAGGAGGTTTTTCTTTAAGTGGGTGCGCGGGGCAGAGCGCTCTTACGCTAGGTTAATGTTCTCTTTTGCGTGCCAAAAGAGAACCAGAAAAGCACCCGCTACTTTCGAGGCGCGGGAGGCACGAATCAAGGGCTGCTCGCCCTTGATAATCCCGGAGGAGTTGTCGAAGCACAAAAATGCTAGCCGCTTCGCTAAACGCATTTTTTGTACTTCTCCGGTTTACGGCTCCGCCGATGGTGTTACGCGTCAGCAGGACTTCACGTTCTGCAAGGGCGTAAAGTCTGCTGCGAAGCAGCAAATGGGAGAAACGAGAAAAAAGTGCAACAGCGACGACCGCCGCCTGCGGCGGATACAGGGAGGAGCTGTTGGGGCCGCGGTCAGCAGGACACGAGTGCCGCTCAAGGCACGAAGTGGACGCTGGGCACCGCAACCCGTCTTAGCGCAGCGGCTAGCTTTTTTCCGTTTCGACTTCCTCTTTGGAATCGTTAAGGGCGAGCAGCCCTTAACTCGTTGCGGGGAGAGTGGAGTCCAGAGGTAGGGAGGGGGGAGCCGAAACACCCCTCCCTGCCTCTGGCCCGCGCGGAGCGCATGCCATTTGACCGAAAGAAAAAACTTAATCCGCGCCACCAGCGCGAGAACCTGCTTAAAGAAAACCCGGCCCTACTGCAACAGCGTTCTGCCCCCCGCGCCACCAGCGCGAAACCCCACTCAAAGAAAAAATCAGCCCTGCTGCAACAACAATCGGACCGACCCCGCGCCCGGAAAAATAAAAAAACAAAAACCCCCGCACCGGGGTCCCGGTACAGGGGTTTTGTTCGTCAGTCAAACTGCGATCAAGCGTTCTTGTTCGCACGCTTTGCCATACGGCTGATCTTGCGGCTAGCGGTGTTCTTTTTGATGACACCCTTAGCGCGAGCCTTGTCGATCGCGGAAACAGCAGCCAGGACGGTTGCGTCCTTGTCAGCGGCATTCGCATCGATGGCAGCGTCTGCCTTCTTGACGACTGTTTTCAGGTTGGTCTTAATGGCCTTGTTGTGAGCCTGCTCTGCAACAGCCTGCACGACGCGGTCCTTCTGAGATTTGATGTTAGGCATTCGTTCCACCTCCTTGGCTACCTATAACAGCGCACCTTATGATACCATATTTGCCGTTCCAGCGCAAGCATTTTTTCGATTTTTGTTTCAAAAAGTTTTGATTTTCCCATACTTTTTGTGCTGCAAGGCCCCAAAAACGGCTTTTTGGCGAAAAATGGAACAGAAATGAGGGAAAACGATGCGTTTGACCGATATGGCGGACGAGCTGTATGCCGCGGCGGCAGACCTGCCCGGCGGCGTCCGCACAGCCACGGCGCGGCGGGGCGGCGTGACGGTGACGCGGGTGGAGATCGCCCGGGAGGGCCTCGAAAAGCCCCGGGGGCGATACGTCACGCTGGAAGTGCCCAGCGTCAGCGTGCTGGACGAGCGGGACGCCGAAGTCATTGAGCAGGCGGCGGAGGAGCTGCGGGCGCTTGTGCCGCCGGAAGGGCCGGTGCTGGTACTGGGCGTGGGCAACCGCCGGGTCACAGCCGACGCCCTCGGGCCGAGGACGACCCAGAAAATTTTCGTCACGATGGGGGCGGGCCGCCCGCCGGTGCAGGGCATCCGCCCCGTGGCAGCGGTCGCCCCGGGGGTCTCGGCCTCCACCGGTCTGAGCTTACAGCAGCTGGCCGGGGCGCTGGTGAGGGAGGTGAGGCCCACGGCCCTCATCTGCGTGGACAGCCTCTGCTCTTCTGAGCCGCAGCGGCTGGGCCGGACGCTGCAATTTTCCGACGCCGGCCTCTGCCCCGCCCAGCCCGGCAGCACCCGACATCTGGACACGGCCCGGCTGGGCCTGCCGGTCATCGCGGCGGGCATCCCGACCCTGATGGCGGCACAGGAGGGCAAAGACCTCGTCGTGACGCCCCGCGAGCTGGACAGCGTCATCGCCCACGGGGCTGCGCTGCTGGGCGCGGCTATCAACCGGGCCTTGCAGCCGAGGCTCAGCATCGCCCAGCTCTGCTGGCTGGCGGGATAAAACCAGAGCCTCCGTCATATTGTAGAGACAAAGCAGAAGGGGAGGGGGAAGTCTATGCGCTGCAGAGAGGCCGGGCAGAGCCGGATGCTGCCGTTTCTGGGCGCTGCGGCCCTTTTTGCGGCCCTGACCATCACGGCTCACAGCCTTGTGCTGGGGCTGGCAGCGATCATCGCCGGGCCTGTCCCGGCGGCACAGACCGCCCTTTCCCTGAGCCGGAAGGCTGTCGCCAGCGGGACGCAGGAGGCGGCGTCTGCCGCCGAGGCTGCCCCGGAAAGCGCTGTATCTGCCCCTTCACAGCCCGAAGCCGCCGCTCCGGCGGGAGGCATCGAGGGCTACCTTGTGGAGCTTCTGGGCGAGGACGCCCGGCCTGAGAATGCGGGCGCTGTCCTCGAAAAGAACTACCCGCAGGGCAGCGGCGGGAAGTATGTCCCCTGCGGCGCGGGCAGCATCAAAAATAACACCCGCCAGAGCGTGGCGGACATCGCGGCGGAAATAGAAAATCCGCTGCCCTTCGGGGTCGAAAAGGACAGCCCCGACCCGCAGATCCTCATCATGCACACCCACGCCACCGAGGACTACCGCCTCTCGGCGGGGCTGTGGTATTCGCCCGGCGACGGCGCACGCACGACCGACACGAACCTCAATATGTGCGCCGTGGGCCGTGTGATGGCCGACACCCTCAATGCCGCCGGGCTGAACACCCTCCACGACGAGACCCTGAACGACTACCCCAGCTACACCGGCAGCTATGCGAACAGCCGGGCCGTCGTCCAGCGGTACTTGGCCCAGTACCCCAGCATCAAGGTGGTGCTGGACGTCCACCGGGACGCCATCGAGACGGAGGGTGGCTCCCGGATGGCCCCCGTCTGCACCGTGGACGGGCGGCAGGCGGCGCAGGTCATGATCATCTGCGGCTGCGACAACGGCGGCAGCGTCCAGCTGCCAGACTGGCGGCAGAACCTCCGCTTTGCCGCCGCGTGGGAGCGCAGCATGGAGGGGATGTACCCCGGCTTCACCCGGCCTGTGTTGTTCAGCTACCGCTTCTATAATCAGGATCTGACCACCGGCAGCCTCCTCATCGAAATCGGAGGCCACGGCAATAACCTGAATGAGGCCCTCTACGCCGGGCAGCTGGCCGCAAATGGCCTCGTGCAGGCCCTGCTGGGGCCGGATGCTTGACGAAACGGCGGCAAAGTGCTATATTTTAAAAAGTAAATGCAATGAGCGGGAAAAGTAGCGTATCACAATGCCACAGAGAGCGCGGCAGAGCTGGGAGCCGTGTGCGGACGGTGCGTGAACGAACACCCGGGAGCAGCAGGCTGAACAGGGCGCGGTCTTATCCGACCGAGCGCCGCCAGTAGGTGCGCCGCAGGCCCAGCGTTAACGGGGCAGCGCTTTTACCATGAGCGCGTGAGCGACCGGACACTTCCGGTAATTCAGGTGGCACCGCGGACATTACAAGACAGCTTGTTCGCCCTGAACTTTCAGGGCAAAGCTGTCTTTTTATTTTATACCGGAGGTAATCTGAAAATGGAACGCACTGAGATCGTTTCGCTGTACAAGAACACCCCCGCCGACGGTACGGTCGTCACCGTATGCGGCTGGGCAAAGAACATCCGCGACTCCAAGAACATCGGCTTCATCGCCCTGTCGGACGGCGGCTGCTTCAAGACCCTGCAGGTCGTGCTGGAAGCCGGCAAGCTGGCAAACTACGATGAGGTCGTCCACACCGGCCTGTACAGCAGCCTGCGCGTCGTGGGCCGCATCGTGCTGACCCCGCAGGCAAAGCAGCCCTTCGAGCTGAACGCCGACAGCGTGGAAATTCTGGGCGACTGCCCCGCCGACGAGTACCCGCTGCAGAAAAAGAAGATGAGCATGGAGTATCTGCGCACCATGCCCACCCTGCGCCCCCGCACCAACACCTTCAACGCTGCTTTCCGCGTCCGCAGCGTGGCGGCATATGCCATCCATAAGTTCTTTCAGGAGAACGGCTTTGTCTACGCCCACTCCCCGCTGCTGACCGCTTCCGACTGCGAGGGTGCCGGCGAGATGTTCCGCGTCACCACCCTCGACCTCGACAACGTCCCCAAGAACGAGGACGGCACCGTCGATTACACCAAGGACTTCTTTGAAAAGCCGGTCAACCTGACCGTTTCCGGCCAGCTGGAGGCCGAGGCCATGGCCATGGCCTTCGGCAAGGTGTACACCTTCGGCCCCACCTTCCGCGCCGAGAAGAGCTTCACCACCCGCCACGCCGCCGAGTTCTGGATGATCGAGCCGGAGATGGCCTTCTGCGACCTGAACGGCTACATGGATACCGCCGAGGCCATGACCAAGTACGTCATCCGCTATGTGCTGGACAACTGCCCCGATGAGATGGCCTTCTTCAACCAGTTCATCGACAAGGGCCTCATCGAGCGCCTCGAGCTGGTGGCAGGCAGCGAGTTCGGCCGCATCAGTTACACCGATGCCATCGAGATTTTGAAGAAGAACAACAAGAAGTTCCAGTTCCCCGTGGAGTGGGGCGTGGACATCCAGACCGAGCACGAGCGCTACCTGACCGAGGTGGTGTTCAAGAAGCCCGTCTTCGTCACCGACTACCCGAAGGAGATCAAGAGCTTCTACATGAAGCAGAACGCCGACGGCAAGACCGTGGCCGCAGCCGATATGCTGGTGCCCGGCATCGGCGAGCTGATCGGCGGCAGCCAGCGTGAGGAGGACTACGACAAGCTCGTGACCCGTATGGACGAGCTGGGTCTGGACAAGTCCAGCTATGACTGGTATCTGAACCTCCGCAAGTTCGGCGGCGTGGAGCACGCAGGCTATGGTCTGGGCTTCGAGCGGATGATCATGTACCTCACGGGCATCCAGAACATCCGTGACGTGCTGCCCTTCCCCCGTACGGCTTACGGATTCTAAGTAGTAAAAACCTCTCAGTCAAAGCCTGTCGGCTTTGCCAGCTCCCCTATCGAGGGGAGCCTCTGGCGAAGAGGGAAAGTTTCCCATTTTGCCAAGGCCTCTCCTCGGTAGGAGAGGTGGCATTGCGAAGCAATGACGGAGAGGTTTCTTTGTTTTTTCAACAAGGAGGCCCAAACAAGTGGAAAACATCGCCCCGGCCCTGCTGGAATGGTTTTACCGGAACCAGCGCATTCTGCCCTTCCGCACCGACCCCAGCCCTTACCACGTCTGGCTGAGCGAGATCATGCTGCAACAGACCCGCGTCTCGGCGGCGCTGCCGTATTACGAGCGCTTTCTGGCGGCGCTGCCGGACATCCCGGCGCTGGCGGCCTGTGAGGAAGAAAAGCTGCACAAGCTCTGGGAGGGTCTGGGCTACTACAGCCGGGTGCGCAACCTCCAGAAAGCCGCCCGCATCGTCTGCGAAGAGTACGGCGGCGAGCTTCCGGCCGACTACGACGCCCTCCGCGCCCTGCCCGGCATCGGGGACTACACGGCGGGAGCCATCGCGTCCATCAGCTTCGGGCTGGCCGTGCCTGCCGTGGACGGAAATGTGCTGCGGGTGTTTTCCAGATTGTATAATGACCCGGGCACTATTACAGAACCGGGGGTAAAAAAGGCCTTTACAGCCCGGGTCATGGAGCATCAGCCCCCGGAAAAGGCGGGCGACTACAATCAGGCCCTGATGGAGCTGGGGGCGCTGGTCTGCCTGCCGAACGGTGCGCCGCTGTGCGGACAATGCCCGCTGGCAGCGCTGTGCGCTGCCCGGGCGGCAGGCACGGCGCTGGAACTGCCCCGCAAGGCCGCGCCCAAAGCCCGGCGGGTGGAGCCAGTGACGGTGGTGCTGGCCGAGGATGCCGAGGGACGGTTCCTCTTACAGCAGCGGCCCGGGAAGGGCCTGCTGGCCGGGCTGTGGCAGCCCCTTTTATGGGAGGGCGAGGCCCTCAGCGCCGGGGAAACGCTCGCCCGTCTGGAAGAGCTGGGCCTCGGCTGCGCGGGTGCCGAAGCCCTGCCGGCGGCAAAGCACATCTTCAGCCACATCGAGTGGCGGATGAAGGGATATGCCGTCCGCGTCGGCGCAGCCCCGGCCCCGGCAGGCTGCGTCTGGGCCAGCCGGGAACAGATGCAGGACGAATACACCCTGCCCGGTGCATTCAAGGCCTACAGAAAGCGGATGGGGCTCTGAAAAAGCAAAATTTTGCCTTTTTGGTTGTAATTTTCGCGCAGTACGGGTATAATAGTTGCAGAATAGACCGAGTCTGTGCCGCGGAATGACCGCTGAGAATGGCTGGACCGCTGGTTCGACCAAAAAGGAGTGTGCTGAACCTATGAAGAAATCTTGTCTGATCGCTGTTGTCGCAACGCTGGCCGCTGTGGCGGGTGCGCTGGCCGCTGTGGCTGTTTATCTGCGCCGCCGTGAGAAGGAGCTGGACGAGTACGAGCGCCTGCTGTTCGGCGAGGATACCGCCGCCCCCGCTGAGGAAGAGCCTGCCGAGGCCGAAGAAGAGGCAGCTCCCGCTGAGGACACTGCCGAATAACGCGGGCCGAAACAGAACAAAACACCAGAGGGCGCACCGGCAGTCTGTAACAGGGCTGTGGCGGTGCGCCCTTTTCTTACCCGCAGCACAGGATTTGAAAGAAAACCTCTCAGTCCGCACTTTGGCGCGGACAGCTCCCCTATCGAGGGGAGCCAAATAGAGGAGTGCTGCGCAGAAAAGGGGTACATGGCATGAAACGACTTTTATTATGGCTCATCGGCGTGGCGCTGGGCGTCGCGGTGCTGCTGGCGGCGGTGATGGGCGTGAGCTACTCGTTCACCTCGGAGGGGGCGAAGCCTGCCTCTGCGGTGCAGTTCGCCGGGCAGGAGCTGGAACCCAACGGCTGGTGCTGGCAGGTGCCGCTGCTGGGCGGTCAGCTGGACAAGGTATTCGCCAGCCCCCGCACCCTCACGGTGCAGAAGCTGGGCGTCCTCTACGACGCCCATCCGGCTTTCACCCTGCCCGACTGGTTCAGCTACGGCCCTCTGACCATCACCGACAGCGCGGGCAATGTGGTCTTCACGGGCACAGTGTCCGCCTACGAGGACTTCCTCTTCCCGGCCAACGGAGACTACAAAGCCGAGCTGACGCTCTGGCGGATGCCGGAGACGATGCTGGCCACCCAGTTCGAGGGCGGCAGCACCGGCCAGCTCCGGCGAAATCCCCGGCTGGAGAAGCCCGCAAAGCCCACAGGCTGGTACTATTACTCCTTCCGGTTCACCTTGCAGGCCAGCGCCGGAGTGGAGCTTTCTGCCGACCGGGTGGAGCAGGGCGGCACGATAGCGGCGGCCTTCACCGGCATGGTGGGCGACACCGCCCCTGCCGTGGAAACAGACCTCGGCAGCGTGCAGGCCGTCCGCTTGGGCAGCGGGTGGCGTGCCTACATCCCGGCGGCCTACAACGCCTCCGCCGGTGCCCACGAAGTGACCTTTACGGTGGGCGGCGAGACGGTGACGAAGAATATCACCGTCATCCCGAAGGATTTCGGCACCGTCGAAGTGGAAGCCGGGCCGGAGGCCTCCGAGGAGGCCAACGCCGAGTTCCGCAACATCGTCTGGCCTCTCTACGAGCAGCCCGCCCGCGAAAAGCTGTGGAGCGGCGGCTTCGTCTGCCCGGCGGAGAACTACATGACCCTCGTGGATTTCGGGCAGGTGAAAGTCACCGGCGGCAAGCAGGGCAGCAGGTCCAACTCCACGAAACTCTACACCATCCCGGGCGAACCCTGCCGCGCCCCGGCGGCGGGCGTCGTGGTGCTGACGAAATATCTCGCCCTCACCGGAAACACCGTCGTCATCGACCACGGCTGCGGGCTGCGCAGCTACCTCTACGGGCTGGACGCCCTCTCGGTCAGCGCTGGCCAGCGCGTCGAGCGGGGGCAGGCTGTGGGCGCGCTGGGCGAGGAGATGACGATGGATTTCAAGCTCGGCAGCAAGAGCGTGAACCCGTGGCCCCTGTTCCAGACCAGCGGGGGGTTGTTCTGGAAAGAGAACGGGTGAAGAAAATACAAAAGGGACTGCTGCAGCGCAGCAGTCCCTTTTGTTATAGAAAAGCTTCAGGAGATGGCGTCCACGTCCCACTTCATCTGGACGGCGTCGGCACCTTCCAGCGTGATGTGGAGCGCACCGGCGTTGTCGATGGCCTGCTCGGGCGTCCGTGCACCGCACAGGACGTGCAGGCCGGGGATCATCCGGGCCGTCAGGGCGATGACCAGCTGCGCCTTGGTGCAGTGGTACTTCTCGCAGAGGTCGCCCCAGCTGTCCAGCAGGTGGATGGCCTGTGCCCGGCGGGCAGGCTGGAAGCAGGGGTTCGTGTTCCGGGTGCTGCCCTCGGGATAGGTGGTGTCCATCGTCACCTTGCCGGTGAGCAGGCCCTGCTCCAAGGGAGAGTAGGCCTGAATGGACACGCCCAGCTCCTTGCAGGTGGGCAGCAGCTGCTTTTCGATGCGGCGGGTCAACAGGCTGTACTTCTCCTGAATGACGTCCAGCTGGCCGTACTTGCAGTAGCCGCGGATGAAGTCGGCGGTGGTGTTGGATGCGCCGATGGCCCGGATTTTGCCCTGCTCTTTGAGCTTCATCATGGCCTCGACAGTCTCTTCCAGCGGGAAGATGGAGAGGTCCGGCGTCTGCCAGTGGGTGTACAGCACGTCCAGATGGTCGGTGCCGAGGCGGCGCAGGCTGTCTTCCACATCCTCGATGATGCTCTTGGCGGAGAGGTCGCGGTAGGTCTGCACACCATCCACGACCTTGTGGAGAACAGGGCTTTCGTGCCGCCACTCGAGGCCGCACTTGGTGGAGAGGATGACCTTGTCCCGGTCGATGCGGCGCAAAGCCTCGCCCACCACCTCTTCGCTGTGGTAAAGGCCGTAGATGGGGGCAGTGTCGATCCAGACGATGCCCTGCTCCACGGCAGTCTCGATGGCCTTTACCGACAGGGCATCGTCATTGTCGCCCCACCAGCGTCCGCCGCCGATGGCCCATGTGCCCAGCCCTAAAAAGGGGGCAGAAAGGCCGCTTTTGCCAATATTACGTTTTTCCATAGATCCATTACCTTCTTTGCCAGCGGTGCCCCCGAGAGGGGACTGCTGGGACTCATTGTTGTATTTCTGCTGTATTCCAAAAAGAGCTGCCGCGCAGGTGCTCTGCACAGCAGCTCTTGGAAACCTGTAACTTAAATATTGCCAAATTCGCTCAGCTTTAACGTCTCATTGTGCGTCTCGGCCCAGCGGATGGCCCAATCGGAGGTGAACAGGAGCAGGCGGTTGCCCTTCATGTCCTCCACGGCCTTGGTGTCACTGGTGAGGTCGAGGTCGCGCAGGACGTAGGTGTCGGGGTCGTTCTGGATCCAGCGCAGCTGCTCAAAGGGGAGCTGCTGCATCCGGATCTCCACGTTGTACTCGGTGTTCAGACGGTACTCCAGCACTTCCAGCTGCAGCACGCCCACGACGCCGACCACGACTTCCTCCATGCCGCCGCCCACTTCGCGGAAGATCTGGATAGCGCCCTCCTGAGCGATCTGCTCCATGCCCTTCACGAACTGCTTGCGCTTCATGGTGTCCTTCTGCTCGATGCGGGCAAAGTGCTCGGGAGAGAAGGTGGGGATGCCGGCGAACTCGACCTTCTTCTTGCCGGTGCACAGGGTGTCGCCGATGGAGAAGATGCCCGGGTCGAACAGGCCGATGATGTCGCCTGCATAGGCTTCGTCCACGATGGCGCGATCCTGCGCCATCAGCTGGGTGCCGGTGGCCAGCTTGATGTTCTTGCCCTCCTGTACATGGTAGGCTTCCATGCCGCGCTCGAACTTGCCCGAGCAGATGCGCATAAAGGCGATGCGGTCGCGGTGTGCCTTGTTCATGTTGGCCTGGATCTTAAAGATGAAGGCCGAGAACTCGTCCCGGCAGGGGTCAACGGCCTCACCGGTCAGGCTGTCCCCGCGGGGCAGCGCGGTGGGGGGGAGGCGGAGGAAGTTTTCGAGGAAGGGCTCGACGCCGAAGTTGGTCAGCGCAGAACCGAAGAAGACGGGACTCAGCTCGCCGCGCAGCACCCGGTCGAGGTCAAATTCCTCGGCAGCGCCGTCCAGCAGCTCGATCTCGTCCACGAGCTGCTGGTGCAGATAGGGGGTCAGCAGCTCGTCCAGTGCGGCATCGCCCAGCTCGGCCTCGGTCTCCTCGACCTTCTTGACGCCGTTGGCGCGGCCGTCGCTGGAGAACGCCAGCACCTTGCGGGTGTTGCGGTCGAACACGCCCTTGAACTCCTTGCCGCAGCCGATGGGCCAGTTCATGGGGTAGGTCTTGATGCCAAGGATCTCTTCGATGTTCTCCATCAGCTCGAAGGGGTCGCGGGCCTCGCGGTCCATCTTGTTGATGAAGGTGAAGATGGGGATGTGGCGCAGGGTGCAGACCTTGAACAGCTTGATGGTCTGAGCCTCGACGCCCTTGGCGGCGTCGATGACCATGACCGCCGAGTCGGCTGCCATCAAGGTGCGGTAGGTATCCTCCGAGAAGTCCTGATGGCCCGGGGTGTCCAGAATGTTGACGCACTTTCCGGCGTAGTTGAACTGCAGGACAGAGGAGGTGACGGAGATGCCGCGCTGTTTCTCGATGTCCATCCAGTCGGACACGGCGTGCTTGGCGCTCTGCTTGCCCTTGACAGAGCCGGCCTGATTGATGGCTCCGCCGTACAGCAGCAGCTTTTCGGTCAGCGTCGTTTTGCCGGCGTCGGGATGGCTGATGATCGCAAACGTCCGGCGGCGCTCGATTTCTTCACGATTTGTCATATAAGTTTCGTTCTCCTGAGATGCGGCCCTGAGGAGGGCCGGGTGGATGTATCAGCAAGCAATAGGGGCTGTTTACATTGGAAACTCTCCTATAAAATTACATACAACGCTTATTTTAGCAGAAAATACACATGGATGCAAGAGTTTTTGCTATTTTTTCAGAACAAGGCAGGGCAGGGGCGCTGTATCGGCCCAGTTGGCGAAATCGCACACCAGTACGGTATATTTTTCCAGAGGGAGGGCGCGCAGCCAGCCGAGGATGCTCTGTTTTTCGCCGGTGCCGATGACCCGGCCGCTGTAGAGGATGGCACTGAGCACGCCGCCCGGGCGCAGAGCCGTAAGGGCTGCTTCCAGCGCGGGGATGCTGCTCTCGGCGGTGGAGAAGACCCTGTGGTCGGCCCCGGGCAGCCAGCCGAAGTTGAACATCACGATGTCCGCCGTGCCGGGCCGGACATGGTGCAGAAGGTTTGCGTGGCTGTCGCAGAAAAGCTCCGCGGTGAGGCCCTGCGTTTCGAGCCGGGCGCGGGTGGAAGCGATGGCCTCGGGCTGGATGTCGAAGCCCAGCACCCGCCCCTCCGGGCCGACGAGGCGGCAGAGGAAGACCGTGTCGCCGCCGTTGCCGCAGGTGGCGTCGATGCACAGGGCGGCATGGGGCAGATGGGCCGCAAGATAGTCCTGTACCAAGCGCACTGCCGTCAGGTCGGGGGTGCGGCGGCGGCAGAGCCGCCCGCCCTCGGGGACGAAGCCGAATTTTTTCCAGAACAGCCCCTCGCCCTCGTCGGCAGGCAGCGGCGCAGTGAAGACCGTGGCGGCCTCCCGGTCATAGCCGCCGAAGCGGCGCAATATCTCTTTCAGTAAATAGGAGCCATAGCCCTTCCGCCGCCACTGGGGCAGGATGGACAGGGAGGCGATGTCCGCGCCCTTGGGGGCGGGGGTGACGCTGCACTGGCCGATGACGTCGGACTCCTTATAAAGGGCGAAACCGCCCGCAGTCACAGAAAGCTTCATGGATGTCTCCTTGGACCTTATTTCACACATTCTTCACGGGGGAAACGATTGATTTTCACAATTAGCAGATAGAATAAAATCGTGCCAGAGGGGAGCGGCAGAATGCTCCCTCCCGACCGAAGCTGTTTCCATAGCCGGTACGTTCCGGCGGGGACAGCTTCCCGATCCCTTCGAAAGGAAGTAATCACGATGGATGAAAACAAATGGGAATATGACTATTCCTCTTCCAATAATTCTGCCGGGGATACCGGCTATCCCAATGTGGGTTCCAGCGGCATGAACACAGCCAACACCGCGTCCAGCTTCAGCGAGAGCACGGGTGCTTCCGGCGGCGCGACGCCGCCTCCCGCCCAGCCGCAGAACGCTGCCCCCGCAGCCCCGAAAAAGCCGAAAAAGAACGCCGGTAAGGCCGCAAAGAGCATCGTCGCTCTGGTGCTGGCCGCAGCGATGGGCTTTATGGGCGGCTTTGTGGGTGCACGCTTCGGCGGCGGCAGCAAGGTCGTCATCCAGCAGGTGGAGCGCTCGGACAGCGCTGCGGCAGACTCGGAGAGCGCCGCAGGGGGCACCTCTGTTTCCAGCGGCATGACCACCGCACAGGTGGCCAAGACCGTCAGCCCCAGCGTCGTTGTCATCACCACCGAGCAGGTGGTCTACTCCCAGTGGTCGTGGTACGGCCAGAGTCAGGTGGAGAGCGGCGCCGGCAGCGGCGTCATCATCAGCTCGGACGGCTATATCCTCACCTGTGACCACGTCGTGTCGGGTGCCTCCAACATCACCGTCACCATCGGCGACAAGGACTATCCCGCCACCATCATTGGCGAGGACTCCACCAGCGACATCGCAGTCATCAAGATCGAGGCCGACGGCCTGACCCCCGCCATCGTGGGTGACAGCGACAAGCTGGCCGTGGGCGACAATGTGCTGGCTGTGGGCAACCCGCTGGGTGAGCTGGGCGGCACCGTCACCAGCGGCATCGTCAGCGCCCTGAACCGCAGCGTCTCCATCCAGAGCTCCAGCGCCGTCAACACCATGTCCCTCATCCAGATGGATGCTTCTGTCAGCCCCGGCAACTCCGGCGGCGGCCTGTTCAACATGAACGGCGAGCTGGTGGGCATCGTCAACGCAAAGTCCTCCAGCTCCGACGCTGAAGGTCTGGGCTTCGCCATCCCCATCAACGACGCCATCAAGGTGGCGCAGGATCTGCTGGAGAACGGCTATGTCACCGGACGCCCCTATATGGGCATCACCTATCTGGCTGTGACCGACGCCCAGACGGCGGCGCAGCTGGGCGTCAACGCCTACGGCATCTATGTCGTGGATGTCGTCTCCGGCGGCCCTGCCGATCAGGCGGGCCTCAAGGCCGGTGACCGGATCATCAGCATCGACAACACCGAGGTGGCCCAAAAGACCGACCTCGGCACCCTGATGCAGGAGCACTCCGCCGGGGACACCCTCTCCATCACCATCGCCCGCGATGGCCAGATGCAGACGGTGAGCCTGACGCTGGGCGAAAAGAACGCCTCCAACAGCGGCAGCGCCAGCACCAACGGCGCAGCCCGTCAGGAGACGCCCAGTGAGTCTGCACCCCAGCAGGATCCGCAGGGCTAAAAGTCAAGACATCCCCCAGAAGTTCCTTTCTTCTTGTTGGGCGGCTCGCCGTGTGATGCGGCGGGCCGCTTTTTTTGTCATACGCGCCCGAAGATGGTGGCGCTGCACGGGAGGAGCGTCGCCTCGCCGCCGCAGACCCGGCTGGGGCTTTTCCAGAGAGCAGAGGAAACGCCGTCGCTCAGCAGCTTCCACTGGCCCTCCGGCAGGCGGACCCGTTTTTCCTCCCCGGTGGGGTTATAAAAAACGCAGAGCGCCCGCCATTCGGCACCGTCGCCGGGGGCGGCGGGCAGCGTCCAGCCCACGAGGGGCTGCTCCAGCGAGAAAAAGCGGATGGCCGCCGGGCTGGCGGCGTCCGGAGCGCTCAGGCGGGGGAACTGCGCCCGCAGGCCCAGAAGCCCCCGGTAATAGTCCACGAGGCCGTGGAACTGCGCCGCCCGCTTCCAGTCCAGACGGTTGAGGGCGGGGGAGGAGCGGTAGCTGTTGCTCTGCCCCTTCTTGGTGCGGGCGAACTCCTCGCCGGCCAGCAGGAAGGGCATCCCCATGCAGGTGAGGTAGATGCCCGCCGCCAGCCGGTTCTGGGCCAGTGCCGCCGAGTCGGCGGCGGTGTACTCGGGCCGGGCATATCGCACCAGAAGCAGCTTGTCCCAGAGGGTAAAGTTGTCGTGGGCGGACACATAGCTGACGATCTGGGCGGGCGAGTGGGCGGGCAGCTTATCGCTGCGGCACCACGCGGCTACCGCGCCGCCGATGTCCCAGAAGCTGCCCGGCCTGCCCTCCACATAGCCCGGCTCCCGGGCGTCGAAGCAGCCGCCCTTGATGACGTCGCGGGTGTTGTCGCAGAAGATGCCGATGCGGTCGGAGAGCATGGCGAGGTTGGCTTTGTTGGCCTCGTAGCGGTGGAGCTGGCTCCCGCCGCCCTGCCACGGCTCGCCGTACATCAGGATGTCCCGGCCTCCGGGCAGGGCGTCCAGCGCGGCCCGCAGCTCGTTCATGGTGTCCACATCGTAGAGGCCCATGAGGTCGAAGCGGAAGCCGTCGATGTGGTATTCCTGCGCCCAGTAGAGCACCGAGTCGATGAGGTATTTTCGGGCCATGGGCCGCTCGCTGGCAAACTCGTTGCCGCAGCCGCTGCCGTTGGAGAAGCTGCCGTCCGGGTTCTGCCGGAAGAAATAGTAGGGCACGGTGCTGTTCAGCGGGTTTTCGTTGCGGTACATATGGTTGTACACCACATCCATGACGACGCCGATGCCCGCCGCGTGGAGGGCGGCGATCATCTCCTTGCACTCCCGCACCCGCACTTCGCCTCTGGAGGGGTCGGTGGAGTAGCTGCCCTCGGGGACGTTGTAGTTGGTGGGGTCATAGCCCCAGTTGTACTGCCGGGTGAGGGGACGGCTCTCGTCCACGCTGCCGAAGTCGAAAATGGGCATCAGCTGGACATAGCCCACCCCCAGCCGTTTGAGGTAGTCGAGGCAGGTGGGGAAGGTGCCCGCCGAAGAGAGGGTCGTGCCCTTCTGAGTAAAGGCCATGAACTTGCCCCGCCACCCGGTCCGCACGCCGGAGGCCGGGTCTTGGGAGAAGTCGCGGACGCTGACCTCCCACACCGTCCGGCGGGAGGCCGGGATGGCCGGGCGGTGGTCGTGGCTCCAGTCGGGCGGGTCGATGCGGGGGGCGTCGAGGATCATGCTGCGCAGGCCGTTGACGCCTGCCGTCCGGGCGTAGGGGTCGCCCGTCTCGTACTGTGTGCCCTCCACCTCCACGGTAAAGGTATAGTAGCGCCCGTGCTGGTCGCCGGGCAGATAGACCGACCACAGCCCCTGCCCCTGCGGTTCCAGCGGCAGGCTGCCCATGCAGGCTCCGCCGTCGCCCCGGCGGTAGAGGTTGACCGAGACGCTCTGCGCCGTGGGCGCCCAGAGCCGCAGCCGGGTGCCCGAGGGGTTGTATTCCGGCCCCAGCGGGCCGCTGTAATTGGTCTGCCGTGCAAAGGCGCTGCTCTCGAACAGCGTTTTCCACTCTGCGGGCGTTTTCATTCTACTCCATTCCCTTCTCATGAATCAGATGATATAAAATTAGTGTACCCGCCCGGCTGTGGATTTTCAAGACTTTTCTTGCAAAAGGGGGCAAAGTACACTATACTGGAAAAAACGCAGGACGGAGGCAGGCGCAATGGGATACACCGACGATTGGGAGAGCTTGATGAACGGAGTGTTCGGCCCGGGAGGAAAGCTGCGCTATGATGTGCAGAAGCCGCCGGAGAAAACCGGCCTGCCCGACCTGAACGCGGCTCTTCTTGAGCAGCAGAAAAAACTCGATGAGATGCTCAAAAAGCAGAACGCCGCGCTGCGGGGCGGCACGGCGCAGGAGACGCTTGCCCAGAGCCGGAAGATGCTGGAGGAGATGGAGGCCGACGGCCTGCTGGCCAAGGGCACGGCAGAGGTGGGGCAGGAGCATCTGGGCAGCTTTGAGGGGCTGGCTGCTGAGGTGAAAAAGACGGTGCTGGGGCAGGACGCCTTTGTGGACGGGGTCGTGCGGGCCATGCGCCGCCCCTTTGTTCTGGGGACAGAGCCGCCGACGGCCCGGAACGTCATTCTCCTCTGCGGTGCACCGGGCACGGGACGGCACTTCACCCTCACCGAGACGGCCCGCTGCATGGCCGCGCGGGGGCTTCTGAGGAGCGACAGGCTGGCCGTCATGGACCTTGCCCTCTACCCCGGCTCCGGGGCAGAAAAGCTCTTTTTGCAGGACCTGTACGCCGCCCTCCACGCACCGGGCGAGATCGTGGTCTTTGAGCACTACGAGAGTTGCTGCCCGGGCTTTTTAAAGACGCTGGCCGACCTCGCCGTCAGGGGCAGTGCGCCCCTGTCCAGCCGGTATCTCGTCAACAAGGAGGGCATTCTGGTGGACGCCGGGACCGCCCTTGCCCCCGGGGCGGTGAGCCGCATCACCCCCTGCGGCAAGTACCTCGTCTTCTTCTCCCGGAAGGGCCGGGCGGCGCTGGCCGACAGGTTCGGTGCGCCCTTCGTCTCGGCGCTGGGCGACGTCTGCGAGACGGCCCCCTTTGCCCGGGAGGACCTCGCCGCGCTGGCGGCCCAGCGGCTCAACGCGCTGGCCGCGAAGGTGAAAGCCCGCCTCGGGCTGACCCTCGCGGCAGGGGCGGACGTGCGGGACTATGTGGCCGACCAGTGCAGCCCGCAGCAGGGCGTGGCGGGGCTGACCGCCTGCTGTGACCGGATGTTCCGCGCCCTGAGCGAGTATTGCTTGCAGACCGACGCGGCCCTCACCGGCACGGTGTCCCTGACTGCCCGGGAGGGGGGCATCGACTTCGCCCTCAACGGCGGCGAAGCGCAGAAGCTCTTCGACCTGCTGCCCGCCGCCTACACCGGCGCGGTGGAGGAGATCAAAAAAGAGCTGAACAGCCTCGTGGGCCTCGGGCCGGTGAAGGAATACGTCTTCGGTCTCGCCGACAACCTCGAGGTGCAGCAGCGCCGGGCGGCGGCGGGACGCAAGACCGCCAGCCTCTCGATGCACATGATCTTCACTGGCAACCCCGGCACCGGCAAGACCACCATCGCCCGGCTGGTGGCAAAGTACCTCAAAGCCATCGGTGCCCTCAAGGGCGGGCAGCTGGTGGAAGTGAGCCGGGGCGACCTCGTGGGCCGGTACACCGGCCACACCGCCCCCCTGACCAACAGCGTCATCGAGAGCGCGCTGGGCGGCGTCCTCTTCATCGACGAGGCCTACAGCCTCTACCGGGGCGAGCAGGACAGCTTCGGTCTCGAGGCCATCGACACGCTGGTGAAGGGGATGGAGGACCATCGGGACGAGCTGGTGGTCATCCTCGCGGGCTATACGCGGGAGATGGAACACTTCCTCACCGCCAACAGCGGCCTTGCCAGCCGCTTCCCGAACCGGATCGAGTTCCCGGACTACACCGCCGCCGAGCTGCTGGACATCACACACCGGCTGGCCGAGGGCAGGGGCTACCAGCTGGACGAGAGCTGCAATGCGCCGCTTCTGGGCTACTACCAGCGCCGTCAGGCGCAGGACGCCCGCACGGCGGGCAACGGACGCCTCGCCCGCAACACGCTGGAAAAGGCCATCTTCCACCAGAGCCGCCGCCTCGTGGCCGAGCCAGCCGCCGCGCTGGACGTCATCCTGCCCGGCGATCTGGAGCTGGAGGAGGAATAAGAAAATACCGCAAAAGACCCCGGGCCGACAGCCCGGGGTTTTTGCGTCTGAGGATTGACAAAACACATGGCGGGGGGGGTATAAAAGGGAGAAACGGGGGGCCCGGGAAGCAAGGAGGAGGCGCATGGACTAGGGCAAAAAAAGGAGGGGGTGTGGGGTG
>NZ_DAWCVJ010000026.1:0-31778 GCF_052358865.1 Faecalibacterium sp. | reverse complement strand
CTCAATGAAAAATCTCGAAATACTTTAAAATGAAACTTTCGATTTTACGTCAAAAACTGATGACCTGGAGAAAAAATCAAAAATTTCTAAAATTTTTTTGAAAATTGTATTCCAAAAAGGCCCTGCGGATTCCTATTAGTGTAAGGGGTACACAAAAGAAACCTCTCACAAAAGCTCTTTGACAACTGAATAAGCCATCCCAGAGAGATACTTCTGGCACTGAATGTGCATCCTGCGCGTCTTACCAGAGAAAACGCCGCTGAAATATGGGGCAGGAACGGGCTGGGGTAGAATGGCAAAGCTCAAATAACAGCAGATACACTGCGGCGGAGCATGAAAGCGTGTTCCGCCGTAGGAATGTACTGTTATTTCCAATAGTGCAAATCCAATCCGACAGGGGGGATGAATTTACATGGAGTACCCGTATTTCAAAGGTCTGGAAGCAGACCGATACAGCTTTTACCGTGTGCCGAAGGCACTGGTCAAGGCTGATTTATTCCAGAAGATGTCCGGGGATGCCAAGCTGCTGTATGCTGTGCTGCTCGATCGCATGAGCCTTTCTATCAAGAACGGCTGGCAGGATAAGCACGGCAACGCCTATATCATCTGTACGATAGAAGAAGTCATGGACTCTATCCATTGTGCCAGACAAAAGGCGGTCAAGCTGCTGGATGAACTGGAACATGAGTTTCAGCTTATCGAGCGGCGCAGGCAGGGCTTGTGCAAACCCAATCTGCTGTATGTGAAAGACCTTTATGCGGGGCTTTCACAATCGAACTACTGGAAGTATGAAAATCATACTTCCGGCAGTTTGAAAAACGAACTTCCGGGAGTTCCAAAATCAAACGGAAGTAATACTGAGAAGATAAATAAGACAGATAATAGTGAGACTGATCTTATCTATCCGGCTGAACTGCAGGAAGAAGAACAGTACCGCCGCTATTTCAAGGAAGCTCTTGAATTAGAAATTCTGGAACAGGGCTATCCGGCAGATAAAGCGGTTCTGCATGAGATTCTGGAACTACTGGTGGAAACCGTCACCAGCAGAAAGAGGTTCCTGCGCATTTGCGGGGAGGAAAAGCCGAAGAAGGTGGTGAAAAGCCGCCTGATGAAGCTGGATTCCTCGCATATCCAGTACATATTGGAGTGCTTAAAAGAAAACAGCACACAGATTCGGAACATCAAGCAATACCTGCTGGCAACGCTCTACAATGCTCCCGTGACCGTGGATAGCTATTATTCCGCACAGGTTCGGCATGATATGGGGTGGGGCGGCAGGGTAGATAAAAATTAAGGAGGACAACCCCATGAACATCGTATTCATGAGTATGGACACGCTGCCCTCTACGCTGTGAGCGCGTGATCTGCATGACCAGATGCATATTCGCAGCGATTTCCGCAAGTGGTTCCCGCGTATGTGCCAGTATGGGTTCATCGAGGGCCGAGACTACGAGTATATGCCCCGTGTTCGGCTCCAGGATGAGGGCGGACGTACGGTCCAGCGGTATGTGAAAGACTATCGTATTACGCAGAACATGGCAAAGAAGCTTTGCAAACTGCACCATACGGCAGTCGGTGCGGCGTACCATCCGCAGCCGTTTGACTGGGACACACTGCTTGGCCTGCTGCATAAGAAGCCGCCGCGCCGGAGCAGCTACGAAACACAGTTGAGCGATTCAGATTCGCTGGTTACGACTACGCAGATCGCCAAAGAGTACGGCTGCGGAGCCAAGGTGTTCAATCGGTTGCTGCATCTGCACGGCATCCAGTACCGGGTCAACGGCCAGTGGGTGCTGTATTCGGAACACCACGGGAAGGGCTATACGTCCAGCCTGACGTTCCGACTCCAGCGCAGCGATGGTTCCGAGGCGGAAAAGCTGCACACGGCATGGACGCAGAAAGGCCGGAAGTTCCTTTATCATACGTTGAAGCGGCGCGGGGTGCTGCCGCTGGCTGAACAGGGAGGTTGAAGCCTATGAATTTCACGGATAACCCGTTTGAACGCATGATGCGCCAGCGTCCGGGAACGGACAGCGGCCATCCCTGCAAGCACTGCCGCCACAAATGGGAGTGCGGCTATCTGCTGCACCAGTGCCGCAAGAAGTTCCGCTCGGTGCTGGGCGATACCGCACCGCCTGCAGCCGGGGCAGTCCGCCCCTGATGCAGCGGCGATAGATGGGAGGTGAGCAACCGTGCAGGAAGAAGTCAACGAGAAAACCATCTCGCTGTGCATCAAAGGAGGAAAAATCACGGCACAGATTTTGAAAGCGGCCCTGATAAAGCTGCTGGCAGAGATGGACAAGAAGAAACAGCAGGCGAAAGGAGAAAAAAGCCAATGTAAGAAAACAGGTCGGCAAAGCATTAAGAGTCTGCAAAAGAGCGGCGCGCAGATCACGAACATCGTGGTTACGGACAATAATATCAAATCCTTCGACCGGGTAGCCCAGAAGTATGGTATTGATTATAGTCTGAAAAAGGTGGAACAGGAGGGAAAAAGCGAATATCTGGTCTTCTTCAAGGCCAAGGACGTGGATGTTATGACCGCCGCCTTTAAGGAATACACCAGTGAAACGCTGAAAAAGCAGAAGCGTGAATCGGTGCGTCAGAAGCTGGAAAAGGTGAAAGAGGAACTTTCCAATCACCGTCAGCTTAAGAAAGAAAAGAAGAGGGAGCAGGAACCGACACGATGAAGAATCTGAAAAAACCTGCCCGTCTGCCGCGCAAAGCACCGTCCAACCAGACGGGCGGGACGGCATGGGGCAAAAAACTGGCTGCAGTGGTCAGCCGGATGGCGCAGACAGCAGATATGAAAAAGCTGATCCTGCTGAATTTTCCGTACATCATCGCCTTTTACATGGTGGAGAAAGCCGCATGGCTCTACCGTCATTGCAATGGCGATTCCGTGGTGGACAGGCTGATGGTTCTTTTTATGAACTTTGGCCTGGCCTACAAAAGTGCCTTGCCCAGTTTTCACCCGTTCGACCTGATGGTGGGTCTGGTAGGTGCAGCGGTGCTGAAAGCCGTTATCTACTTCAAAGGGAAGAACGCGAAGAAGTATCGGCAAGGCGAGGAATATGGCTCTGCCCGGTGGGGCAACCAGAAGGACATCGAACCTTTTATTGACCCGGTATTCGAGAACAACGTCATCCTCACACAGACCGAACGGCTGATGATGAGTGGTAGACCAAAGCATCCGAAGTACGCCCGCAATAAAAACGTCATTGTGATCGGCGGCAGCGGCAGTGGCAAGACACGATTTTACGTTAAGCCGAACCTAATGCAGATGCCCGAAAAGGTCAGCTATGTCCTGACCGATCCCAAGGGTACGATCATTATCGAGTGCGGAAAGATGCTCTCGGATGCCGGGTATAAAATCAAAGTCCTGAACACCATCAACTTCAAAAAGTCCATGCGATACAATCCGTTCCATTACATCCGCAGCGAAAAGGATATTCTGAAACTGGTCAATACCATCATCGCCAACACAAAGGGGGATGGTGAAAAATCCGGCGAGGATTTCTGGGTCAAGGCCGAACGCCTGCTCTACTGCGCACTGATTGGCTACATCTGGTATGAGGCCCCAGAGGAAGAACAGAACTTCTCCACGCTGCTGGAGTTCATCAACGCAAGCGAAGCCCGTGAGGATGACGAAGAATTTAAGAATCCTGTGGATGAGCTTTTTGAGGAACTGGAACAGAAGAAGCCGGAACATTTTGCAGTTCGCCAGTACAAGAAGTACAAACTGGCGGCAGGTAAAACCGCAAAATCCATCCTCATTTCCTGCGGCGCAAGGCTGGCCCCATTTGATATTGCGGAGCTGCGTGACCTTATGGCCTACGATGAAATGGAACTGGATTTGCTTGGGGATCGCCGCACGGCCTTGTTCGTTATTATTTCCGATACGGACGATACGTTCAATTTCGTGGTGTCCATTATGTACACCCAGCTTTTCAATCTGCTTTGTGACCGTGCGGACGATCAATGTGGAGGGCAGTTAAAGTATCATGTGCGACTGCTGCTCGATGAGTTTG
Source organism: Faecalibacterium sp. (assembly GCF_052358865.1). Taxonomy (NCBI): domain Bacteria; kingdom Bacillati; phylum Bacillota; class Clostridia; order Eubacteriales; family Oscillospiraceae; genus Faecalibacterium; species Faecalibacterium sp. Next base: position 27,747 of record NZ_DAWCVJ010000026.1, on the reverse strand, counting down.
CGAACATCGGGCTGATCCCGAAGTTTGATAAGCTGATCGCCACCATCCGCAGCCGTGAGATTTCGGCATCCATCATCTTGCAGTCGCAGAGCCAGCTGAAAACCATCTACAAGGATGCTGCAGAAACCATCATCGGCAACTGCGACACCATGCTGTTCCTCGGCGGCAAAGAAAGCTCGACACTCAAAGAGATTTCTGAAACTCTGGGGAAAGAAACCATCGACCTATATAACACTTCCGACACGCGCGGACAAAGCCCTTCCTTTGGTACAACCTACCAAAAGACTGGCAAGGAACTTATGAGCCGGGACGAACTTTCTGTCATGGATGGCAGCAAGTGTATCCTGCAGCTGCGCGGAGTCAGGCCATTCCTGAGCGACAAATTCGACATTACCAAGCATAAGCGGTACAAGGAGCTTTCAGATTTTGATAAGAAGAACGCTTTTGATGTGGAACGCTATCTGAAGCACGAACTTAGGCTGCGGATGGATGAAGAATTTGATTGCTACGAGGTGGATGTGTCCGAAGAAAGCACAGCATAGGAAGGAGGACATTATCCGAAGTAAATACACCCGCCCACCTGTTCGGGCAGACCCCATGGCAGGTGACTTGTCCGACTGATCTCTACATTTTGCGATTCCAAAAGGCTGATTTTTATGAAAATGAAAGGAGAAGCCAGAATTGCAGGAAGCAGGCAGCACCGAAGATGTGCAAGCCTGTTTTTCTTTTGGAATCGTGTTTTTTATCAATGCTGCAATCTGGCGAAACAACACTATGGAATTCTTCAATCAGGCTATTACCGTTCTGCAGACTCTCGTTGTTGCCATCGGCGCGGGCCTTGGCGCTTGGGGCGTTGTGAACCTCATGGAAGGGTACGGAAACGACAACCCTGGCGCAAAGTCGCAGGGCATGAAGCAGCTCATGTCCGGCGGCGGTGTCATCCTCATCGGCACCCAGTTGATCCCGCTGCTCTCCGGTCTGTTCGGCTAATCAACAAGCGATAGGAGGAAAACTCGCCATTGTTCGATAATATTTTCGCAGCAATCGAAAAATGGATGAGGGAACTTCTTTCCGGCATGGTGGAGTCCAACCTGAGTACGATGTTCACGGCGGTCAACCAACAGACCAGTGAGATCGCTGCTCAGGTCGGGCAGACACCGCAAGGGTGGAACAGCAGTATTTTCAGCATGATCCGCAACATTTCGGATTCGGTGGTGATCCCCATTGCAGGAATCATCATTACGCTGATCCTCTGCTACGAACTGATCTCGATGCTGACGGAGCGGAACAATCTGCACGATGTAGACACATGGATGTTCTTCAAGTATTTCGTGAAGATGTGGATCGCGGTCTACCTCGTCAGCCATACGTTCGATATTGCAATGGCGGTATTTGACATTGGACAGTCGGTGGTAAATTCTTCCTCCGGCATTATCCGTGGCAATACCGCCATTGATATTAGTTCTCTTTCCAGGCAGATGCAGGCGGCAATGGCAACAATGGCGATTGGCGAACTGGTGACGCTGGCATTGGAAACCCTTGTTGTAAGCTGGTGTCTGAAAATTCTGTCGGTGGTGATCACGGTAATTATGTACGGCAGAATGATAGAAATATACCTCTACACTTCGCTTGCTCCGATTCCGTTTGCAACCATGAGTAACCGTGAATGGGGCCATGTGGGTACAAACTACTTCCGAGGGCTGTTCGCGCTGGCATTTCAGGCGTTCTTGATGATGGTCTGCGTGGCGATCTATGCAGCCCTCATCGGCAGCATCCGGGTATCTTCGGATATTCACTCGGCATTGTTCGGCACGATGGCCTACACGGTGATTCTTTGCTTCTCGCTGCTCAAAACGGGAAGTCTGTCCAAACAGATCTTCGGCAGTCACTAAATCCGGGAAAATCCAACGAAAGGAAAAGACAGCAGACAACGCCGTTTCCCGGCGGCGGTCTGGCTGTTCTGGTGATAAATGGCCTATGTAACGATTCCCAAAGACCTTTCCAAAGTGAAGAACAAGGTCTTTCTGAACCTGACGAAACGCCAGCTAGTGTGTATGGGGTTTGCAGCAGGCATTGGCGTTCCGTTCTATTTTCTTATGCGCGATACGCTGGGAACCAGCAATGCAGCGGCAGGCATGGTGCTTCTGATGCTGCCGGAGTTTTTCTTTGCGCTGTACGAGAAAAACGGGATGCACCTTGAAACCATCCTGACGAATTTCATCAGCGTCCGATTCAAACGTCCTGCGGTACGCCGCTATGAGATTGAAAACCTGTATGAGCGGGAACTGGAAACCGCAGCACCGATCCAGAAGAAAGGAGGCATTCTTGGTAAAAAGTGAACCGAAGAAGAAACCGCAGCCGGGCGGCTTCTTCCAGAAGTTCTTTCGTAAACCCGAAAAGAACCAGAAGGAACAGCGGTTGACCGTGCAGCGTTCCATTCCATATCTGGAAATGGGGCGCGACGGTATTTGCCGAGTGGAGGAACATCTGTACTCCAAAACTGTCCGATTCTACGACATTAACTACCAGCTGGCACAGAACGAGGATAAGAACACCATCTTTGAAAGCTGGTGCGACTTCCTCAACTACTTCGATGCCAGCATCCGCTTTCAGTTGTCGTTCATCAACCACAAGAGCGATATGAGCGAGTACAACAAGGTAATCCAGATCGAGCCGCAGCACGATGCGTTTGACGATGTGCGTATGGAATATGCGCAGATGTTGAAACAACAGCTTGCCAAGGGCAATAACGGTCTGGTTCGCACGAAGTACATCACGTTTAGCATCGAAGCAAAGAGTGTCCGGGAAGCAAAGCCCCGGTTAGAGCGTATTGAAACCGATATTCTCAATAATTTCAAGGTGCTGGGCGTGAAAGCCTACCCGCTGAACGGCGTGGAACGCCTTCAGATTATGTACGAAACCTTTCATCAGGAAGAACAGCAGAAGTTCGATTTCAGTTATGATCGCATCCTGCAGAGCGGCATGACCACCAAGGATTTCATTGCGCCGACCAGTTTTCTGTTCAAGAGTGGCAAGGATTTTATGATGGGCGATACCTATGGTGCTGCATCCTATCTGAACATCCTTGCCCCGGAACTGACGGATAAGGTGCTGGCCGAATTTCTGGACATGGACAAAAATCTGGTGGTCAGCATTCATGTGCAGTCGGTAGATCAGCTGAAAGCTATCAAACTGATTAAGGGAAAAATTACCGACCTGGACCGTATGAAAATTGAGGAACAGAAGAAAGCTGTGAGGTCTGGTTATGATATGGAAATTATTCCGAGTGACCTTGCAACTTATGGCGGCGAGGCCAAGAAGATTCTGGATGATCTGCAGAGCCGCAATGAGCGTATGTTCCTTGTTACGGTGCTTTTCCTCAATACAGCCAAGACCAAACATGAGTTGGATAGTGCTGTGTTTCAGACTGCTGGTATCGCTCAGAAGTTCAACTGCACTCTGAACCGTCTGGATTATTTGCAGGAACAGGGCCTTATGAGCAGCCTGCCGCTGGCAAATAACCTTGTTCCCATCAAGCGCGCACTGACCACCACTTCCACCGCCATCTTCGTTCCCTTCACCACGCAGGAGCTTTTTATGGAGGGCGATTCCCTCTATTATGGTCTGAACGCAGTATCCAACAACATGATTATGGCAGACCGCAAGCAGCTCAAAAACCCCAATGGTTTGATCCTCGGCACACCGGGAAGCGGTAAGTCGTTCAGTGCAAAGCGTGAGATCACCAACGTGTTCTTCACCACAACAGACGATATTATCGTTGCAGACCCGGAGGGAGAGTATTATCCGCTGGTGGAAGCGTTGGGCGGTCAGGTTATCCATATCTCGTCCACCAGTAAGGACTACATCAACCCGATGGACATCAATCTGAACTATGCGGACGATGATAACCCGCTGGGCATGAAATCGGACTTTATTCTTTCCCTGTGCGAACTTATCATGGGCGCACGGGATGGCATGGAGCCAGAAGAAAAGTCGGTTATAGACCGCTGCCTGCCGCTGGTCTATCAGAAGTATCTGAATGACCCGAAGCCAGAGAATATGCCGACGCTTGGTGATCTGTACGACTGCCTGCGGGAGCAGAAAGAGCGGCAGGCGCAGCGTATCGCCACAGCGTTGGAAATCTACGTCAATGGTTCGCTGCGAGTGTTCAACCACCAGACGAATGTGGAACTGGATAACAGAATTATCTGTTTCGATATCAAAGAGTTGGGCAAACAGCTGAAAAAACTGGGTATGCTCATCGTCCAGGATCAGGTCTGGAACCGTGTCACCATCAACCGCAACAGCAAAAAGAACACCCGGTACTATATAGACGAGTTCCACCTCCTGCTGAAAGAGGAACAGACCGCAGCATACAGCGTCGAAATCTGGAAGCGGTTCCGAAAATGGGGCGGTATACCGACAGGAATTACGCAGAACATCAAGGATTTGCTGGCCAGCCGAGAAATCGAAAACATCTTCGAGAACAGCGATTTCATTTATATGCTCAACCAGGCATCCGGCGACCGGCAAATCCTTGCCAAGCAGTTGAATATTTCGCCGTTCCAGCTGTCGTATGTGACGAACAGCAACGAGGGCGAGGGGCTGCTGTTCTACGGCAACACGATTATCCCGTTCAAGGATAAGTTCGATACATCGCTGAAACTGTATGGCCTGATGACCACCAAGCCCAATGAGATGGGAAAATATAAGGAGAAAAAAGAAGCATGAACACATCGAATGTTTTTGACCGACTGAGCCGCAAGATTCATCATCACTCTGACATGGAGCCGCACGAAAGCGATTCCGGCCCGCCCTTTGGTGAGGTGGAGCCGCTCAACTTCCACGATGAAGAATCGGTAGTGCATACGGTGCTGGAAGATTTCTATGCGGTTGGCACACTGGCCGATGAACTGACTGACGGCTTTCACATGGAAGCCCACGGTTATCTTGACCGTAAGGAAGTGAATGCCCGTCTGATCGCCTTTGCCCGGAAGCTGGAGCAGGTGCTTGATAAGTGGGAAACCCATGCGGCTCTGCTTGCATGACAGTTCCGGCAGGAAGAGGGTGAACCCGATGGCAGATAAAAAATTCCGAGGCAGAGATAAAATCGTTCAGAAAATGACCAAGGATGGTCTGGTAGATGAAAACCTCCGCACCGGGGAGCGGAAGTCCGCAACCGCAGAAGAAAAGCCGGGGCAGGAAGATTCGGCAAAAGAAACTGCGGAAAAGGAAACAGACGAAGAACCTGTCATGGACGAAGAAATCTGTATGGATGCCGAGGATGGAAAGGAGGAAACACCCCGGCATCACAGTACCGCCAAGCAGAGCGCAGACTATTATAAAGCCCATCAGGAGGATGGGAAGCCGAAGGATGCGCCTGCGGAATCGGATGCAGAGCCGCAGACCAAGAAAGGCCGACTTTCTTTTGAAGATGAAAAGGGCGGCATCGTCCGTGGCATGGGGATGGGCGTTAAGAAGGTGGCCAAGAAAGGAGTGGATACCGCCACCGGATTTGCCCATCAGAAAGTACATCAGGTAGAAAAGGACAACTCCGGCGTGGAAGCTGCTCATAAGTCGGAAGAAGCCGCCGAACGCCTGCACCACTTTGTCAAAGGCCGGAAAAAGCCGAAAGAGACATCCGCCAGAGCGGAGAAAAGAGGTGGGGAGAATCAGAAATCCAGCCGCCTAAAATTCACCGAGGGCGAGGACGGCACTGCAGAAAATGCAGCAGAACCGTCGCTGAAAAAGAAACAGCCCCAGCCACCGCCGACTGCCGCAGGAGGTGAATCAAAAACAGTCGGTGCGAAGTTTTACCAGAAAAAGCAGTATAAGGATGCTTATGCAGCCGCCAAGCGCGGCCAGAAAGCCGGAACTGCCGCCAGCAAGCAGGCAGCAGCGGCAACCAACACCATTACGGAAAAAGCGAAGGCGGCGGTGCAGGAGATCGTCGCGCAGAATAAAACCCTGTGGGTCAGTATTGGAGTGGGTATCCTGCTGGTGATGGTCATGCTGGGAGCCTTTTCAAGCTGCGGTGCAGCAATTCAGGGAACGGGTAGTACCTTTGTGGGAACGACATATCCCAGCAAGGATGCCGACATGAAAGGCGCGGAAGAGGATTATCTGGAACTGGAAAAGGAACTGGATAAACAGATTCGGCAGATGGAATCCACACATCCGGGCTATGATGAATACCGCTATCAGCTGGACGAGATCGGCCATGACCCGTATCAGCTGATTTCTCATTTGACGGCAGTTTATGAGCAGTTCACCAGAGGACAGGTCAAGCCTGTTATCAAGGAACTGTTCAAGCAGCAGTATCTCCTGAAAGTGTGGGAAACGATTGAGATTCGCACTCGCATGGAAACCAGAGTAGGGGTTCGGCCAACGATTGACGCTTTTGGAAACGTCAGCATGGAAACCTATACCTATCAGGAAGAAGTGGAGTATGAGTACAAAATCCTCAATGTCCTGCTGAAAAACAAGGGCTTTGACACCATCGCGCGGAAGAATATGAACCGGAAGCAGACTGGGCGATACGATGCCTATAACCTGACCTATGGCAACCGCCCGGAACTGTTCGGTGCAGGCTCCCCGACATACAGCGGCGGCACAACGGGCAGTATCGGCACAGGCGGTGCTGGTGGCTCCGGCGGTGGTTTCAAGTATGATATTCCATCGGAAGCCCTTTCGGATGAAAAGTTCGCAAGGATGATTGAGGAAGCCGAAAAGTATCTTGGTATGCCGTATGTGTGGGGCGGAAGTTCCCCAAGCACCAGTTTTGACTGCTCCGGCTTCGTTTGCTGGGTCATCAATAACAGCGGCAATGGGTGGAGCGTTGGGCGTACAACAGCCAACGGTCTGCGCGGAAAGTGCAGTTATGTTTCTCCTGCGGATGCACAGCCTGGTGACTTGATCTTCTTTGAGAAAACCTATAACACCGTTGGCGCGTCGCACGTTGGAATCTACGTCGGCAATGGCATGATGATCCACTGCGGCGACCCCATTTCCTATACCAGCATCAATTCGACCTACTGGCAAAGCCACTTTTTAGGCTTTGGCCGCATCAACTGAAAGGAGGGCCGATGGGCAAAAAATTACAGAAATATCTGGATGAAGCCGAAAAGACGGAACAGCAGATCGCGGAACTGGAAGAACGGCTGAGAACCATCCGGGCAGCACAGAAAAAGGAAGAGGACAGCGAGATCATCCGTGCCATCCGCAGCACCAAGATGGGCGGGCGCGAACTGCTGGCTCTGCTGGACAACATTCAGGCGGGCAACGTGACGTTCCTGACCGCTGTAAACAACGCTTCGGAGGAAGCAGAAACGGAGGAAGCGATTGAAAAAGATGCTTAAACGGCTGGGAGTTGTTATCCCCAGCACAATTCTGACCCTGCTGATGGCGGTGGGCTTTTCGACTCCGGCCTTTGCCTATGTGGATACCACCGAGGTGGCAGAGGAACCTGTGCAGGTGATCGAGGAAGCCGAGCCAACGGAGGAAGAAAAGATCCCGTTCACCATCGCAGGCAACGGCGAGGTGGAGGACAACATCGTAGATGACCCCAGCAAGGAGTTCTTCACAGTAAAGACCAAGGGCGGCAACACGTTCTTTCTGGTGATTGACCGGGCGCGGAACAGTGAGAACGTCTATATGCTCTCGATGATCGACGAGTACGATTTGCAGGAGTTTCTGGACGATGAAGAGCGGAACGGCAAGCAGGAAGAAGGAACGCCTGCGGTAGTCCTGCCCGAAACCAAACCCGAACCTACCCCGGATGTAGAAATCGAAGAACCGGAAGAGGAATCGAGCGGTGGCATGAATAAGATTCTGCTGCTGGTATTCGTGGCGGCACTGGGCGGTGCAGGTGCTTTCTTCTACTTCTACATTTATAAACCGAAGCCGAAAGAAGAAACGCCGCAGAGTGAAAATCTGGAAACCGACCAGAGCCTTGCGACTGTGAACGAGGACATCCAGCAGGAGTAAAACCGTGAGATAAGGGGGCAGGGGTAGTCGAAAGGCTATCCCTGCTTTTTTCATAGGAAAGGAGAAATCTTTGAAATATCTGGTGATTGCAGAAAAACCGAGTGTATCGAAATCCATTGCAAAGGTGATCGGTGCATACCGACAGGAGGACGGGTATCTGGAGGGTGGGGATTGCGTGGTCAGCTGGTGTCTGGGGCATCTGGCAGAGTATGCAGCTCCGGAACACTACGATGAACGCTATGAAAACTGGCGTTTTGAGGATTTGCCGATTCTCCCTGTCGAGTGGAAACTGCTGGTACACAATACAAAGAAGCCGCAGTTCAATGTCCTGCGCAAACTGCTCCGCAGCAAGAAATTTGATTATGTGGTGAACGCCTGCGACGCAGGGCGCGAGGGCGAAGCGATTTTCCGCCGTATGTATGCTCTTGCCGGAAGCAAACTCCCCATCAAGCGGCTGTGGATCAGCAGCATGGAGGATGCCGCTATCCAGCAGGGCTTTGAGAACCTGAGAGATGGCGCGGCCTATGATAACCTGTTTGCAGCGTCCGAGTGCAGGGCAAAAGCGGACTGGCTGATCGGCATGAACGGAACTCGTGCTTTTACGAAAAAGTACGGCAGAAAACAGACCATTGGCCGTGTGCAGACCCCGACGCTGGCGATGCTGACCGAACGGCAGACCAAAATCCAGAACTTTGTAAAGGAACCCTATTATAAAGTGGAACTGTCCGGTGGGGGCATGGTCGCAGTATCGGAACAGATGGCGCAGGAGCAGGATGCCGATACCATGCGGGCTGCCTGTGACGGGCAGTGCGCGGTGGTCGGCAGCATCGAGCGAAAGAGGGTAGAAAAGAAGCCCCCGAAGCTGTATGACCTGACAACTTTGCAGCGAGAAGCAAACCGCTATTACGGTCTGACCGCCAGCCAGACCTTGCAGGCGGCACAGGAACTGTATGAAGAAAAGCTGGTGACGTATCCCAGAACGGACAGCCAGTTCGTGACCGAGGATATGCGCAAGACGGTGGAATCTCTGGTACTGGCCTTAGATGGCGCGGCGGCAGACGTAAGCTGCGTTATCAACAACAGCAAGGTCACAGACCATCATGCGATCCTGCCGACGATGCAGGGTGCAAAGTGTAATAAGGCAAAGCTGCCCGAAACCAAACAGAAGATTCTTTCGCTTATCATCTGGAAACTGGTGCAGGCTGTGCAGCCGTCGTTCATCTATGAGGATGTGCTGGTAACAGTGTGCTGCCAGGGCAGGAACTTCACGGCAAAATATAAGGATGTTCTGCAGCCCGGCTATACGGCAAAACCTGTTCCGCTTGTGGAGCCGGAGAAGAACAAGGATGCGTCACTTCCGAACGATCTGGAACAGGGGATGGTTATTCCGGTGGTACGGGCAGAGAAAAAGCAGGGCTTTACTTCACCGCCGAAAGTCTACACCGAAGATACCCTGCTGTCGGCCATGGAAACCGCAGGCAACAAGGAATTTGAAAAGGACACGGAGAAGAAAGGTCTGGGAACCCCTGCAACGCGCGCTGCGATTCTGGAAAAGCTGGTATCCGCCGGCTATGTGCAGCGTAAAGGCAAGCAGATGATTCCCACGGAGGACGGTGTGGCCGCGATCCGCAATATCCCGGACTACCTGAAATCTGCCAGTATGACAGCCGAATGGGAAAATGACCTGCTGCGGATGGAGCGCGGCGAGATCAAGCCCTATGATTTTATGCAGGGCATCCACGGATTGCTCGATAAGATGTTGGCTGACCTCCGGCAGATTCCTACCGTCGCGGCAGCTCCCAATCATAATAAGGTAAGCGTAGGAAGCTGCCCGGTCTGCGGAAACCCTGTACATGAAAGTAAACTCAGCTTTTGTTGTGCAGACCGCAGCTGCAAATTTGCCCTCTGGAAAGAAAGCAGATACTTGTCCAACATGAGAAAGACGCTGGACAAGAAGATGGCGGTAGACCTTTTGAAGAAAGGCCGCACCCATGTAAAAGACTTTTATTCCGCGAAAAAAGATAAGACATTCGCCGCTGACCTTGTGATGCGCGTCGAAGAGGGCCGCGCACAGTACAGTCTGGAATTTCCCAAAACACCGATGAAAATGAAAACGTAAAGGAGGTTTGACCCTTGCTACAGATTAACGATATTCGAGAATTGGCGCAGCAGAACGCCCGGTATGTCAGTAACTCGCCACAGGACTGGATGAGTTATCTGGATGTGGCGGCGCTGCTGTACCGCTATTCGTTTACCGATGCGCTCCTGATCCACGCGCAGCGACCCGATGCAACCGCATGTGCAGAACTGGAACTCTGGAATCAGAAAATGAGCCGCTGGGTCAACCGTGGTGCAAAAGGCATCGCGCTTCTGGATGATACCGGACCTCGTACCAAGCTGCGGTATGTGTTCGATATTGCTGACACCCATCTGGTGCGCGGCGGCAGAACACCGCTCTTATGGAATCTGGACAGCCACGAGCATGAGCAGGCTATCTTAGACCATCTGGCAGATACCTATGGTTTATCCCAGACAGACAGCATGAATACTGCCCTGATGGAGCTGGCACAGCAGCTGACCGCCGACAATCTGGATGAAGCGATGGATGGTTTGGCCTATGAGGTGGCAGATACTTTTCTGGAAGAACTGGACGAAGATAACATCCGCGTCCGCTTCCGGGAACTGATGACCAACAGTATCTTCTATACGCTTTCCCGCCGTTGTGGGCAGGAGCCTATGGATGTACTGGACGATGATGATTTTATCCGTATCGTGGATTTCAACAAGCTGCCTGTGCTGTCGTTCCTTGGCAATGCTGTTTCAGAGCAGTGTGAGGCCGTTCTTTTTGACATTGGCCGCGAGATGCGGAAAATTCATCAAAAAGAAATCACGCAGCAGCTTGAAAAATCCGTTGACAGCTTGTATAATACCAATACAGCCTTTAACACGTTAAAGCATGAAACCGTAGAAAACACGACCAAAGGAGGACAAGAAAATGGAGTTGACGTATCATCGCAAGGGAGATTACCTGTTCCCGAATCTGGCCGTGCAGGACGAGCCGCAGACCATCGGGAAGTACGGGATGCTGCGCAGGACGTACCTGAAAGAGAACCGCAAGAACTGGTATCAGAGTATGCTGATGAGCGGCAGGCTGAACCAGCATCTGGCGCAGATCGAGGAAGCAGCGGAGAACCGGATGGAATCCCTGTTGGACAGCCTGAACGAGAAGTTCCCGGCACCGAGCAAGGAGAAGAACCCGCTGGCATGGGCGGCACATCAGAACAGCCTGACGGCGATGGCAGAAGAGATCGTCTTGAAGGAATTGGTGTACAATTAACTGAACCGACAACGGAACAGGATTTGAGCGAAGCAGAGGAAGAAATTGCCTCTGCTTTTTCTTTGCCTGATTTGCCGACCGTGGAACAGCAGATCCGCGCCATTGAAGCACCGATCCGGGCGCGGTATGCGGACGAGATTGCACTTGATTCCGAAGTGGTTGATGAAGTTCTGCGCACGGGCAGCAACCGCAGCAAAGGTCAGCTTCGTCTGATCTACAATTTCATGGTTGAGAAAACCCCGGAAGAATACACGGAGTTCGTGAAAAACGAATATGGTACGGGCGGCAAAGGCTTTGAAATTGGCGGTGCAAAGTATGCGGTCTGGTTCGATGATTTAGGGCTGCGCATTGCGGCAGGCAGCACGGCAAAGGGCGGTACGATTGCCAATGCGTCTCTTTCGTGGGAGGATGTGAGCAATCGTATCCATGAACTGCTCCGGCAGGGCGAGTATGCGCCGCAGGCGGTTCTGGACGCTGCACGGCAGAACGCCTTACAGGAACACGCGCAGACATTGGCTTATATGGAGCGCGACTTGGCAGACGGTGTTGCCGAAGCGGTGTTTCAGGATACAGCAATCTTCAGGGGCGGTTTCCCGGAACTGACAGACAGGCTGGCAGGATTGCTGGATGATACGGATTTTCTGACCGATCTCAATGAGAGATTGTCTGCGCTGGGGGAAGCCTACGCCGAAGATAAAGACCTGATGCGGATGCACTTTTATAAGCCGGATAAAGTGGCGGCACTGTTCCGGCAGTTTGCAAAGCCTTATCAGAATTTTGCCGCAAGAGATGGCTTTCACTGGAATGAGTATAAGAAGTTCATCACGGAAGATGAAATAAACGCTTTTTTCACACGAGGCAGCAATTATTCGGACAGTCGGCTGGCAATCTATTCGTTCTTCCTGAATCATGAGGACAAAAAAGAACGGGCTGACTTCCTGAAAGAGCATTACGGGATCGGCGGCAGCAGCCATGTACTCTGCGGGGCAGACGATTCTCACGAAGATCACGATGGCAGGGGTATTGCTTTGGAGCGTGGCTCATACGGAAACCCGTATGCCAGCGTTCATCTGAACTGGAATCAGGCCGCAGGCCGGATCGACCAGCTTATCCGTGACAGTGAATATCTGAAACCAGCGGACTATTCCCGGATGCCTGTCTATGAGCAGGAGCAGATGGCAATGCGGGTGATGGGCTTCTATCACCATCTGCCGAACGAGGTGGAACGTCCTTTCCCGCAGGATCTTTACCACGAAGAGGGACGAAAGGCTCTCGTCGAAAAGCTGGCAGACCCTGAACAAGCAACGGAACTTCTGGAGCAGATGGACACTGCACTGCTGTCTGTGCCAATGGATTCCGAAGAATATGAGCGCAGGGCAGAATCCCTTTCTATCCTGCACCAGTATGTCGATGGAACGTACACGATTTTCCCGGAAAAGAAGAGGGCTGTTGAGATTGCGGATTCTGAGCTTGGACAGCTGTCCATCTTTGATTTTATGGAGCAGGAGCCGCAAGCGAAAGAGCAGTCAACCGCCACAGCGGTTGAGAAACCCCAAAAGGATGCGCCTCTTGCTGATGAAAAGACCTCAGAGCAGATGCTGCAGCCCATGCCGCTGGATGCCGCCAACGAGTATAACGCGCTGAAAGAGCGTTACCCGGATGCTCTGGTCGGGTATGAGCAGTACGGAAACTTTGAGTTTTACGGCGAGGATGCAAAGTGCGTTTCAGAACTTCTTGGCAGCAAGCTGTTGGAAAAGGAAACTGCACTCGGCAAAGTTGAGGTATCCGGTTTTCCGCGTGAACAGTGGGCTTCGCAGGCAATGAAGCTCTGGAAGCAAGGGGAGAGCGTCTATCTGTCAGGCCAGCAGGAAGATGGAATCCATGCGCAGACAAAGTATTTCCGCAGAGAGGAATATCTGCCCGTCAATACCATCATTGAACTGGACGATAGGGAGTTCCGTGTGGATTCGGTCAACTTTGAACAGGGAACGGTCAGCTTGCAGGACATGACCCTTGCAAAAGAAGCCCGGTATCCGATCTTCCGAACGGAACCACTGGAGTACATTCGGCATTTGTATGAACAGGCTGATGTACCGATGGAAGAAGCGGTGGAAATCACAGTCTTTACGGCTCTGCACAATGCTGGTGTGGCCTACGAGGATTTCTCCCCGGAGCAGATGGATGTGATCTATTCGGTGGCAGAATCGGGCGGCGAGTTGGAAGATTTGCTCAAGCCTGACTTTCCGCCGGAACAGATGCAGCTGATCGCAGATGTGCAGAACAGAACGGATGCCATCAGCCATGCAGCGGCAGAGGAAGCCCTGGAACCGCTGACACAGCAGCCTATGACCACGGCAGAGGTCAACCATGCAAGGCGGCAGCACAATCTTCCGCTGGACAGTGGAGCAGAAACGGAACTGCCTGCGCAGTCCAAACAGGAGTCTATTAACTTCCATATTACGGACAACGACCTCGGCGCAGGAGGGCCGAAAACAAAGTATAAAGCCAATGTGGAAGCCATTCGGCTGCTGAAAACGCTGGATGCAGAGCAACGGCAGGCTACCGCAGAAGAGCAGGAGATACTCTCCCGGTATGTGGGCTGGGGCGGCATTCCGCAGGCGTTCGATGAAAACAATGCGGACTGGTCAAAGGAATATGCTGAATTAGAATCTCTGCTCACGGCAGACGAGTATAAGGAAGCTCGTGCCAGTACCCTGAACGCATTTTACACTTCCCCTACAGTTATCAAGGCGATGTACGAAGCACTGGATAATATGGGATTGTCCAAAGGCAATGTGCTGGAACCGTCCTGCGGTGTCGGCAATTTCATGGGTCTGGTGCCGGACAGCATGGAGAAGATTCGGATGTACGGTGTGGAACTGGACAGCATTTCAGGCCGCATTGCACAGCAGTTGTACCAGAAAAACAAGATTGCGGTGCAGGGCTTTGAAACGATGCAGTTCTCGGACAGCTTTTTTGACTGTGTTGTGGGCAACGTACCGTTCGGTAATTACAAGGTACCGGATAAGCGGTATGACCGCCACAATTTCCTCATCCACGATTATTTTATCGCCAAGAGCCTTGACCTTGTGCGTCCGGGCGGTGTGGTGGCGGTGGTAACGTCCAGCGGTACACTGGACAAGAAAGATTCCTCTGTCCGTGAATATCTTGCCAACCGTGCCGATCTGGTCGGAGCGATTCGGTTACCGAACAATGCGTTCCAGCGCAATGCCAACACGAGCGTGGTTGCTGACATTCTGTTCCTGCAGAAGCGTGACCGTGCAGCGGTGGAACGGGCTGACTGGGTAGATCTCGGTGAAACACCGGAGGGCTACTCCATCAACCAGTATTTTGCGCAGCATCCTGAAATGGTGCTGGGCGAGATCACCACGGAAAGTACCCAGTACGGCAAGCAGGAAACTACGGTCAAGCCCATCGAAGGCGCAGACCTTGCCAAGCAGTTAAAAGAGGCGGTCGGCAACATCCATGCCACCATCACGGAGCCGGAAATCTCCGACGATGAACTGGATGTGCAGGAAGAACCTATCCCGGCAGACCCCGGCGTGAAGAATTTCAGCTTTACGAACGTAGATGGGCAGATTTACTACCGCGAAAATTCCTTTATGAATAAGGTGGAACTGCCTGCCGTTACTGCAGAGCGAGTGCTGGGCATGATCGCGCTGCGGGAAACCACCCGGAAGCTGTTGAATTGTCAGCTGCATGATGGTTCTGACGCGGAAGTACAGCTTTTGCAGAATGAACTGAAACAGCAGTACACCGCATTTAAGGCGCAGTATGGTCTGATCAACAGCACTGCCAACAAGAGGGCTTTCCGACAGGACAGCAGTTATTGTCTGCTGGCATCACTGGAAATTCTGGACGAGGAGAAGAATCTCAAACGGCTGGCCGATATTTTCACCAAACGTACCATCCGTAAGCCGGAGCCTGTTACATCGGTGGATACGCCAAGCGAAGCCCTGGCACTTTCCATCGGAGAAAAAGCAAAGGTGGATGTGCCGTTTATGATGCAGCTCTGCGGTAAACCGGAACAGGAGATCACGGATGAACTGGCGGGCGCGATTTTCCGAAACCCTCTGACACAGCAGTGGGAAACCTCGGATGAATATCTGTCCGGCAATGTTCGTGAAAAACTGGCCACAGCAGAAACCTTTGCGGCAAACCATGCTGAATATCAGATCAATGTGGATTACCTGAAACGGGTACAGCCCAAGGATTTGGATGCTTCGGAAATTGAAGTGCGGCTGGGTGCAAACTGGGTAAAGCCGGAGTACATCACGCAGTTTATGAAAGAAGTGTTCAAGACCCCGAACTACTATGCCGGGATTGACATTAAGGCAACCTATTCCGAAATTTCAGGTGCATGGAACATTTCGGGCAAGTCGCTGGATCGCGGCAATCCGCTTGTCACCAATACTTATGGAACCCTGCGCGTCAACGCCTATAAGCTGCTGGAAGATGCGCTGAATCTCCGGGATACCAAAATCTACGATACGATTCACGATGCGGATGGCGACCACCGTGTGCTGAATAAGCAGGAAACCATGCTTGCACAGCAGGCGCAGGAATCCATTCGGGAAGCGTTCAAGCAGTGGATTTTCAAGGATTTAGACCGCCGCGAGGATTTGTGTGTGACCTATAATCGGATTTTCAATGCGATTCGTCCCCGTGAGTACGATGGCAGTCATATTCGTTTTGAGGGCATGACCCCGGAAATCTCTCTGATGCCGCACCAGAAAAATGCCGTGGCGCACATTCTGTACGGTAACAATACGCTGCTGGCTCATTGTGTGGGTGCAGGCAAGACCTTCCAGATGATCGCTGCCGGCATGGAAAGCCGCAGACTGGGCCTGTCGCAGAAAAACCTCTATGTGGTGCCGAACCACCTCACAGAGCAGTGGGGCGCAGATTTTCTTCGGCTTTATCCCAATGCGAATGTGTTGGTGGCAACGAAAAAGGATTTTGAACCCAGCAATCGAAAGCAGTTCTGCTCCCGTATCGCAACCGGCGATTACGATGCCATCGTGATCGGTCATTCACAGTTTGAGCGAGTGCCGCTTTCCCCGGAACGGCAGAAGGCTATTATCGAGCGTCAGATCGACGACATTACGCTGGCTCTGGCAGATGCCCGAAGTGAGGATAGCCGCAGTTTTACGGTCAAGCAGATGGAAAAAACAAAGAAAACACTGGAAGCAAAGCTGCAAAAGCTGAACGACCAGACAAGAAAGGATGATGTAGTTACATTTGAGGAACTGGGTGTTGACCGTCTGTTTGTGGACGAGTCGCATTTCTATAAAAATATGTTCCTCTACACAAAAATGCGGAACATCGCAGGTATCGCCCAGACGGATGCACAGAAGTCCAGTGATATGTTTGCAAAGTGTCAGTATCTGGACGAGCTGACAGGCGGCAAGGGCGTGACCTTTGCAACCGGAACCCCGGTCAGCAACTCGATGGTGGAGCTGTACACCATTATGCGGTATCTCCAGTATGACACCCTGCAGAAGATGGGACTGAGCCACTTCGATGATTGGGCGGCATCCTTTGGCGAAACCGTCACGGCAATCGAGCTTTCCCCGGAAGGGACGGGCTACCGTGCAAAAACGCGCTTTGCCCGGTTCTTTAATCTGCCGGAGCTGATTTCTCTGTTCAAGGAATCGGCAGATGTGCAAACGGCAGATATGCTGAACCTGCCTGTGCCGCAAGCAGAGTACATCAACGAAGTGCTGAAACCGAGCGAAACGCAGGAAGAAATGGTAAGTTCCTTTGCAGACCGTGCCGAGGCTGTACGCAACGGTAATGTGAATCCCAGATTCGATAATATGCTCAAGATCACCAACGATGGCCGAAAACTGGCACTCGACCAGCGGCTTATGAATGATATGCTGCCGGATGAGCCGGAGAGTAAGGTGAATCGCTGTGTGGACAATGCGTTCAAGGTCTGGGAAGAATCTGCGCCGGACAAGGGAACACAGTTGATTTTCTGCGATTTATCGACACCAAAGGCAAATGGTACATTCAATGTTTATGATGATGTGCGGGAGAAACTGGTGAAGAGAGGTGTTCCCCGTGAGGAAGTGGCGTTCATTCACGAGTATAACACGGAAACTAAAAAGGCTGACTTGTTTGCAAGGGTGCGTGCCGGACAGGTGCGTATCCTGATGGGGTCTACGCCGAAACTTGGCGCAGGAACCAATATTCAGGATCGACTAATTGCCCTGCATCATCTGGATTGTCCGTGGAAGCCGTCTGACCTGGAACAGCAGGAGGGACGTATTCTTCGGCAGGGAAACCGAAATAAGCAGGTAAAAATTTATCGTTACGTCACCGAAAATACGTTTGATTCGTATATGTGGCAAATTTTGGAAAATAAGCAGAAGTTCATTTCTCAGATCATGACTTCCAAATCTCCTGTCCGTGCCTGCGATGATGTGGACGACACCGCGCTGTCCTATGCCGAAATCAAGGCACTGGCGACAGGCAATCCCTACATCAAAGAAAAGATGGACTTGGATATTCAGGTCAGCAAACTGAAGCTGCTGAAAGCCAATCACACCAGTCAGATTTATAGTCTGGAATCGGATATTGCGCGCCGCTATCCACGAGAAATTACTGCGGCAAAGGGTCAGATCGAAGCATTGAAAACTGATATGGAAGCGGCAAAACCGCTTCTGGCGCAGGATAAAGACCACTTCTTTATGGAAATCAGCGGCAAGGTGCATACCGAACGCAAGGAAGCTGGTGCCGCCATCATTGAGGCTTGCAAGGCTCTGAAAGCAGCAGGTACCGAGGGCAGGATCGGCAACTACGGTGCGTTTGAATTGCACTCCCGGTTTGACAATTTCGATAAGGTGTTCCGCTTATCCATCAAGGGCGCGTGGAACTATTCGATGGAAGTCGGCAAAGACCCGCTGGGTAATATCCTGCGCGTTACCAATGCACTGGCAGGTATCGAAAGAGCATTGCCGCAGGTGGAACGCAGACTGGAGACCTTGGAACAGCAGTTGGCGCAGGCAAAGGAAGAAGCCAAACGTCCTTTTGAGCAGGAAGTAGAATTGGCCGAAAAATCTGCGCGCCTTGCGGAGCTGAACTCTCTGCTCAACATGGACGAAAAGGGCGGTGAGGATGCGCTGGGCGTGGATGAGGATGCAGCCGAAACGGAAGTGGCAGACAGGCCGCGTCAGCCTGCAAACTATGCGGGCCGCGTTGCAGAGCGCACTGCGGACAATGTGCGGAAACCCTCTGTGCTGGCACAGCTTCATGCAAAGCAGGTAGAGCGCAGCGCAGAACCACAGAAAACCCAGAAGCGGAAAAGTCACGATATGGAACTGTAAATAGGATAACCCCGTTAGATCTCTGCAAGGAATCTAACGGGGCATTTTTGAAAAAGGAGGGCATTTGCTGACATTAACACCGATCAATCTAAAAACGGCAAACGCATTTGTACAGCAGTACCACCGCCACCATAAGCCGACGAGAGGGCATAAATTCTCTATCGGCGTATCAGAAAATGGCGCGTTGGTGGGCGTTGCTATCTGCGGCAGACCTGTGGCGCGGCGGCTGGACGATGGCTACACGCTGGAAGTCAACCGTTTATGTACGAATGGAACGCCGAACGCTTGCAGCATTTTGTATGCGGCGGCATATCGTGCAGCACGGGCCATGGGCTACAACAAAGTTGTTACCTACATTCTGGACACGGAGAATGGCAGCTCCCTGAAAGCTGCCGGCTACACCTGTGAGGGCAGAGCCGGGGGCTTGGAGTGGAACGGTGCGAAGGCACCGAAACAGGCTGACCAATATCCGCACCAGATGAAAACACGATGGGTCAAGAAAAAGGAGGGATTGCATGGCAGTTGACCGCAAACAGCAGATGAAAGAAATCACGGAACGGCTGGATCAGGGAGTAAAGGACATTTTTACTTCAGAATTGTACACGACGTATCTGCGCACGATGGCAAAATTCCACAATTACAGCTTCAATAATACGCTGCTGATCGCTATGCAGCGGCCCAATGCTACACTGGTGGCAGGATTCAACGCATGGAAGAATAAGTTCAACCGCTACGTCAAAAAAGGCGAAAAGGGCATCCAGATCATTGCTCCGGCTCCCATCAAGGAAGTGGAGGAGCGCGAGAAAATCGACAAAGATACGGGTCTGGCTGTACTGAACGAAAACGGTGAGCCGGAAATGGAACGTGTGGAGTATGTTATTCCGAGGTTTCGATTGACGACAGTTTTTGATATATCGCAGACGGATGGGGAACCGATTCCGTCGTTGGAAGTGAACGAACTGACGGCCAGCGTCAAAGACTATGCGCTGCTTACGGCGGCAATCGAGCAGGTATCGCCTGTGCCGATGCGGTTTGATGAAATCGAAGGGGATGCCAAAGGCTATTACAGTGATGCAGACAAAGAAATCTGCATTCAGGTCGGCATGGGCGAGAGCCAGACCATAAAAACGATGATTCACGAAGTCGCTCATGCGATGCTGCATAACAGCGATTTCATGAAGCAGCGCGGCGAAGAAAAAGACAGGCTCACGAAAGAAACCGAAGCTGAAAGCATTGCATTTACGGTCTGCTCGGCTCTGGGTATTGATACGTCCGATTATTCATTTCCATATGTGGCAAGCTGGGCCAGCGGCAAGGAGATGAAGGAACTGAAAGATTCGATGGATACGATTCGATTGACCGCAGCCGACTTTCTGGAAAAGCTGGAAGCGGCAGTGGCAGAAAGGAGCGCAGAGCGCATGACCGCGATGCAGTATGCGGAAAAGCTGATTGCAGACAGGGAGCAGGAGAAAACGATTTTCGATGATGAGCAGCGAAACCTCATCGTGAATTTTGCCTTTAAGCTGGATGACCGGGCTGCAACGGAAGAACTGGTGAACGGTCTTGCGGCTGCACTGGCCGAGGATGACAAAGAAGAAGTCAACCGCCTGATGTACGATGCGCAGGAGAAAATCGAAAATCTCCCGGATGGGATGATTGGTCTTTCCGAAATGCACGACTATGGCTACCTGAACGATGATGTGCTGCCGCTGACGAAAGAGGGCGCACGGGAATGGCATCGGCTGGGTGAGAGGATTTATCCGTTGTTCCGTGATGGAACGGCAGGTGATTATGTAAGCCAAGAGGAAATCGAGCAGCACGATGGCATTTTCGGCATTAAAGCAGACGCATGGGATGCGATTCTGCTGGAACAGCGGGAAGATTATGCAGAGAATGAGTATGTGCGCCCGGATTTTCCGCTGACAGTGATAAACCGTGAGCAGGCTCTGCGGCTGTACGATGAGGGTAAGCAGATATATCTTGTCCGCATCAGCCCGTGGCCGATTCTTGTCACGGCGCGAGAGGAAATCGAGCGCGGAAGTGATACCTTCCAGATTGCAATAGCAGATTTGGAACAGGAGCGGAACATGACAGAACAGGAAGATGTGCTGCTGTATGGCAGCGAAAAGCAGTTCGGCATTTATCAGATTACAGAGCGTGACCCGGAACATAACTATCGTTTCATGGGGCTGGACTATGTGCAGAAGAAAGGCATGACGGTTTCCCGTGCAGATTATGACCTGATCTATGCCGCGCCGCTTACGGAAAAGGACACGCTGGATGGCATTTATGAACGGTTCAATATCCAGCGTCCGGCAGACTTTACGGGTCATTCGCTGTCGGTCAGCGATGTGGTGGTACTCAATGATGGCAGTACGGTCAAAGCCTACTATGTGGACAGCATCGGCTTTGCTGAACTGCCGGAATTTTTCAAGGAAAGGAATGTGGATTTGCAGAAAGAAAACCTTTTGAACGAAGAACTGCAGGAAATCGAAATCTTTGATAAGCCGGGTCTTTTCAGCAATGGCCGACTGCGGGATGAAGATGTGCCGGAGAACTTATATCGCTATGATCTGCGCGGTTCGGACTACGACCCATGCCAGCCCATTACAGTGGAGAAAACTGTGGTGGTGAACCACGCAGCATCTGTTCTGATGGCCGAAGAACTTGACCTTGGTGCAGAGGGGCGGCTGGAGCTTGGCGAGGAAGGACTGAACTTCACAGGCGCGGAGTTGACTGTGCGAGAGTTCATGGAGGAACAGCAGCAGAAAAGAAGTGGTCTGATCCACGGCGATTCCGACCACATCGCAGTCGAGGGACATCTCGGCACATGGTATGCTGTTGATGAAACGGAAGTCGGCGGCGAGAAGTTCTTCCTGCTGGAACATGAGGAACACGGCGATATGGCGGCTTGCGTTGCAGTCAATGAGCAGGGCAAGCTGGTGGCAGAGGATTTGTGGAACGGCTTCGATGATGAATTTCTGGATGTGGTAAAAGAGTATCTTTCTGAAAAATGGAATATGCCGAATAAGGATGATGTGGTATCAGAGATCATTGAAAAGGCTGCGCCGGTGCCGGACAACAGCGCGCAGGACTATTCGGATGTGCCTGTCTACTATGAGCCGTTCAGCTATGCCAAAGAAAATGACGAGGTGGATTTATACCGTACCTCCTATCGGCTGAACGGCGAGTGTAAGCAGGCAATTCAAAAAACGATTGCGGATAACTATGATGGGATGTACCTTGGCAATGATGCAGTCAATCAGGTGGTGCGGCAGTACGGTATGGAGCGAGTGGGCTACATTCTGGCGAACACTCTGCATCATAAAAGTTACGATGGCCGCTTTTCTCCCGGTAATAAGGAATGGGCAGAGCAGGTCAGCACCCCGGAGCATAATGCAGACCGCATGACCTTCCGCACAGACTGGGTGGTTGAAAGCCATCCGGCTATTCTGGATGGATTTGTGACGATGTTCCGGGAAAAACTGGAAGCGCAGAAAAAACTGGAACAGGAGCAGCCTTTCGTGAAGCAGTTCTATGTGGTCGAAAACTTGCAGGCCGCGCCTTTGAAAATTGAGCGGTTCGGCAATCTCGACGGTGCAATGTCGCAGTATCAGGCACTTCCGAACCATTGCATGAAAGCCTTGGGCGTGGAGAAAAATCCTGATCCGCTGCATGGTTCGCTGGATATTTTGCAGTGCAGGAACGGCATTGACACCATCGTAGAGGACTATAAAACGGTTCCGGGCTGGGATAACCCGTATATCCAGAATCATGTTGTGCAACCGTTGCAGGGGGCGTTAGCCGTGCAGGATGTGAAGCTGGCATACGAATTGCCGGATGCCTATTTCCATATCCAGACCTGTGACGATGGTTTCGACTATACCTTATATAATAAGGACTTCACGGAACGGGATGGCGGCATTCTCGAAACGGATGGAGATAAGTCTGTGCAGGATGCTATGACGGAATTGCTTGCAGAGTTTGGCTGCGATGCAGCACAGGGCAGGGTCATGGACGCGGCAGAACTGCGGGAACAGGCCGATATGGTGGCAGAGCAGCAGGCAGAGGTTTTGAAAGAAAAACTCGCCGCAGAAAGACCTGTGCCGGAAGAAACGCTCAGCTTTTATGTTGCGGAGTGTTTGGAGTTTACATTTGCGGGAGAGTTCCACGACCATCTGACGATGGAAGAAGCATTGAAAGTCTACGACAAGATTCCGTCTGAGCGGATGAACGCCGACAAGTGCATTGGATTCTGCATCGAGGAAGATGGTGGCTTTGTTGGAATGTATGAGCTGGTTGTGAACGATAAAGTGCAGCGCGAGAACATCAATTCCATCAACTACTTCAGGGATGATAAGCTGGTGCAGCAGGCAATCTCCGATATGGAAAAAATGATGGCGGCACGGCAGCAGAGTAAGGAGCAGGAACGCAGCAACACGAAAAAGTATGTTTTGGATGCCCTGCGCAGTCTGAAAGCCAAGAAACAGGAGCAGCCTGCACAGGAACAGGATAAGCCGAAGAAAGCGAAAAAGAAAGGGATGGAGTTATGAGCAATGTGCGTTTTGATGAACTGGAATTGATGCTGATGGCGATGTTTGAGCAGCCGACACTCAAAGACACGATTCAGGTGTTGACGGAGGTTCAGCCGCTTGTGGCAGAGGATGCAGAGATGTCTGCGCTTGTCCAGCAGACGATCCCGAAGATGCAGCAGTTGAATGAGCAGCAGTTCAAGGGGCTGGAGCTGGAATGGTATAGGCCGGAGGAGTCGGAAAAGGAGAAAACGTAAAATGATAAACCAGTATAGAGTTTTCCAAATCAAAGAGGTGCATCATCAGCATTGGGCAAAATCCTATGCGCAGCAGGTAGAGGACGGCTTTTTGATTCATCATCAGAATTACCAGAGTGCATATAAAGGAAAGCCTGCCCTCAGCGATACGCCGATGACAGCCCGGAAGCGGTTGGAAGAAAAGCGGCCAAACACATTTATTGGTCGCTCCTTTGGTGTTGGCGATGTGATCGTATGGGATGAAGAAAAGGGACGTAAGTTTTTCTACGTCGATAAAGAGGAACTGATAGAGTTCGGTGGCTTTATGGATGCTGATGCAGCCGGAAACACTGTCGTCTACATGGTTCCCAATTATCAAATTGATGGAAAGACTGGAACGTGGCTTCCGTATGACAGCGAAGTTGTCGAGGGTGTTTGCTTTTTTATGATGCGTAATGAGCAACGCAAAGATGCCGTTTCACCAATCGTGGTAGACAGCAAAGGCGTATTTGTGACGGATGCTCCGAACGGCTTTGAAAATGTTCGCTCCATCCTTACAGAGTATGTTCATCGTGCTGAAAAGAAGCAGCAGGATATGACCGAACATGAGAAATGCCTGACGAACGGAACGTATGAACGTGCGCGGGAATCCGGCACAGAGCAGAATTACGACATGATAGATGGCTGCGTGAACAACGTGCCGAAAAAGCCACGGCGCATTGGTGGCAGATGGTCGGTGCTGGATCGGTTGCATATCAAGCAGGCACAGCGGAAACAGAAAGACCAGACCCAACAACAGCAGCAGGAGAGAAGCCGGAAAGGGTAAGTTGTAAAAAGTCAGGGGTGCCATTAGGCAGCCCTGACTTTTTGTTTGTTATGTGTGTAAACAAAAATGGCTCAGCCCAAAAATTGTGCACCATTTTTGGGGAAGATTGATTGATTTAACTACAAAAATGTGGCATTATAAAAGGCAGGATAAGAGTTAATAGTAATGTAGCCAGTAGAGGAGGTAGTTATGGAATTCTTGAATTATATACTAGATAAGGTGGAGCCAATCAAGAATGCAGCGGATCTGTTAATTCTGATTTTGATGGGCTTTTGCTCGGTACATTCTGTAAAAGATAGTAGAGAAAAGGCGGCAAAAAAAGTAGCAGCGATTGTTGCAGTAGGACTGATTGGAATTTTTGTTGTAAATTATGTTTTTAATAACGTAAAGAAAACTGAGGATGTTACTGCATCGTCAAATTTGACAGTTGATACAGTTATAGTTCCAAATGTTGTTGGAATGAACACTTATGAAGCGGAACAAGTATTGGCGATTTCTGGGTTATATGTCAAAAATAAGACTGAAGAACAAAGTACATTTGTTAGTAGGCAAACTTTGACACCTAACCAAGAGGTTAACCGTGGAACTGGAATAGAACTGACAAATTCCTTGGAGCAGATTGAAATTCCAGAATGGACAGTTCAGGATTACTTCCATAAACTGATGATGGATAATACGGGGGCGTTAAGAATAGAAGAAGTTGCCGATTTTATTTACTGGTCTAAAGGAATGATAACAGTCAGAGGGATTGACCTGAATAAAGAAAAGAATCCAGATCAGGTTTCGACAGAGCGAGACTATATACCGAAAGGAATGTGCTTTGCACAATTGGATTTTAGTGGCGTTGATATTTCTAATATGGGAATGGAAATCTACTATGAATACCGTGATGATACCGTAGATAGAGGCTTTCCATTTAGAACGGAAAATAATTCGGCTATGATTGCGGTTCCAGCAGGAGTTTACTTGATTCGTGCAGTTTCAGATGAAGCTACATGGAGTAAGGATGTGTATATTGATAGCTCTGCTGAGTATACAATTCAGTTAGAAAAAGATGATCAATAATGATGTGAATTAGTTTGAAAATAAAAAGAGAAAAGAGCCAGCCATAGGAAAAGTCTTGGCTGGCTCTTTTCATGCCTTTTTTAGAGAGATGGTTCGTGACTGCGCTTGGGCTGGGTACGGGTGTGCTGCTGCGTGTGTTCCATTTCAAGAATCATATCAACATTCCTGCGAGCGGTTTGCAGTTCGTGGTAGTAATCTTTGAAATAGGTGTAGCTTTCGTATTGTGCGGTTCGAGCAGAAAGCAACTTTTCCTTTTCTGCTCGTAAATCTTTCATTGTGGGGATTGTGCCATCCGTGGAATTGCGTTTCAAGAATTGAACGGCTTCTTCGTATCTGGCAATTTCATCCTGATGCGCAGAACGGTACATCTTCTTGTTGCCGGCCTGCAAAAACTCTTTGTATGTGGCTTTTGTAGAAAGATACTGCCCCAGATAGTGAATCTTCTCGTTCAGCCGCTTTAAGTCGGCATCGGTAGATTTGGCGGTGTTGCGGGCATCGGACATTTTGACGGACAGTTCATCGCGCGCTTTTTTCAAATCTTCATAGCTATCATAACCATGCTGCTGTACATAGACGATGGTATTTGCCATCTGCTGCAAATTGGAAATTTTGACTTTCTGAGCATAGGCGTGACTTTGCTGGGCTTTTACGCAGTCCTGCAAATTCACTACCAGACGAAGATTGGACTTGATATAGAGAACGGCAATGGGGTCAGCAACACTCCATTGCTGTTTTTCTTTTGCAGCGGTGATCGCGTTACTTTCAAAAAGCGTCAGAAGATGTTCACGGTCAAAACTGGTTCCCAGCGTTCTGGCAGAGATGTATTTTTCTTTGTCCGAGAGAAGGTAACTAAATCGACCACGGTGGTCTTTTACTAAAATGTTGGATTCGGTTTGGAGCAGGCGGCAGAATTCTTCAAAAGATTTTGCTTTCTTCGCCGCAGCAGTAATGGCATCGCGCAGTTTATCTTTCTCCGTTTGAAACTTAGTTTTCATGGGAGTGAAACCCTCTGCAACAAGTTCAGCGTTCAACTTGTCCAGATTGATCTGCCCGCGCTGTTTGGCATAATACTCCTGCTGTGTGATTTTGTTGACAGATGGGGAAAGCAAATCAACCTGATTGAGATTTTCCCTCATGCAAATGTTCATAAGAGATTGCTGTAAATGTTTCAGATAGTCTTTTGTTAGATGGTGCTTATAGCCTGCTTTGCAGTCAATAGGGCGTTCCATAAAGGGCTGCTGCGGAACATCCAGCTTTCGCAGACTGTTGATTACGATATGCACATGGATATTGCCGCTGCCGTTGTGACCGTCCATGTGGGTGCAGACCAACGCCTGATGCCCCGGAAAGTTGGCTTTTACATATTCCATGCCGATGGCCTGCGCTTGTTCACCTGTCAGTCCACACTCGTCTTTGTCGGCAGGATCAAAGCTGATGAGGTAGTGGTGCGTCTTGATTTCGTCGTAATTCTGATTCTTGTGGTATTGCGCATTAAGTATTTCGCATTCCACATCAAAAAGTTCTGGCTCACAGTTTATGCCCTCCAGAAGAATATCTCGGCGGAGTACCCAGTTCCCGTTTGCATCCAGCAGGGGGTTCTTCAGAACTTCGTCATGCTCATATTTCAAATAGTCGAGTGCCGCGCCATAGTCTGCACTTTTACCCGCGACGTGTTTTAAGATTGCCACGATAATCACCTGCCAGTCCTGCAATTTCTTTCCGCATAGCGCGGAGGTCGGTCACGCAACGATTGATTTCTTCCAACATGGCACGAGATTGGATGCCGCCGCTGTTGAAAAAAACTGCAATTTGGTTCAGGTTATTTCCGATATGGGAAAGTTGTCTCGCAAAATCTCGCAGTTCTGCAATGTCGGCAACGATGTTGTAATGAACGTGAAGTTTTTCGGTTATGGCCTGTTTCCTCACATAAACGGCAACGGGATAGCCAGCCTGTTCAGCAGAACACGAAACCAGTGCGTACTCCACATCGGTAAAACGAACCATTACATTCTTAGTCCGTCTGATACTTTCGTCTTTTTTGGGCCGAGCCATAGTGTGATCCTCCTGCATTTTATAGTTGCGAAGCAATTCCCGATAAGCCGTAGGCGTTCGGCTGCGAACACATTCATGTGGAGCCAGATAGTCAAAATCCGAGATTTTGTGCGTACCGTGGGAATGGGGAACGGAATCCCCATCAAGATTGCCGGGAACGAAAAATCACGAAAGGGAGTTTTGAGTTACCATAGGCGAATCTTGCTCTAAGACAGAAAAAGACCTGTCTTTTACCGTATGCCGCAGACCTATCAAAAGAAGTCCTTCTATAAATAGGAATCCGCAGCCCCGATTTGGAATACACTTTTCAAATTTTTTTGAAATTTTTTCAAAAATTGTATTCCAAAATGCCCTTCTGGAT
>NZ_DAWCVJ010000025.1:0-32586 GCF_052358865.1 Faecalibacterium sp. | reverse complement strand
TCCACGGGAAACCACTGCACATCACCGGGGGAAACTACCGCATCTGCGGAGGACAGGAGGCAGCTCACTGCGGCCGTTGCTGCCGGATGCAGAGAGCCAACATGGAAAAATCAGGCAAAACTTGCAAAGGAGATTCCATTATGAAAATTGCAGTTGCCTATGAAAACGGTCAAATCTTTCAGCATTTCGGTCACACCGAGCAGTTCAAGCTTTATGAAGCTGTGGACGGCAAAATCACTCATGCGAAAGTCGTTGACACCAACGGCAGTGGTCACGGCGCACTGGCAGGCTTCCTAATGCAGCACGGTGTGGACACTTTGGTTTGCGGAGGCATCGGCGGCGGTGCGCAGGCAGCACTCGCCGAAGCGGGCATCAAGCTCTACGGCGGTGTCAGCGGGGACGCTGACGCGGCGGTGAGCGCATTGCTCAACGGAAGTTTGGGCTACGATCCCAACGTTCACTGTGACCACCATGACCATGAGCACGGCGAGGCTGGTCACTCCTGCGGTGAC
Organism: Faecalibacterium sp.; assembly: GCF_052358865.1. Classification (NCBI taxonomy): domain Bacteria; kingdom Bacillati; phylum Bacillota; class Clostridia; order Eubacteriales; family Oscillospiraceae; genus Faecalibacterium; species Faecalibacterium sp. The sequence goes on along the minus strand of NZ_DAWCVJ010000025.1, from coordinate 32,074 downwards.
CACGGCTGCGGCAAGCATAGCTGCCATTGATATGGAACGCACACTGACACAACTTCCGTTCTGGTCATCCTTGACCGAACGCGAAATGGACACACTACGCCGAAGTGCCTTTGTCCGTCATTATAAAAAAGGTGCGTTCGTTCACAGCAGCGACAATGAATGTCTCGGAATGCTGTTTATTCTTTCCGGCGAGATCCGCACCTATCTTCTCTCTGATGAGGGGCGGGAGGTAACGCTGTTCCGCCTGTATCCGGGCGAACTATGCGTGCTTTCCGCCTCCTGCGTGATCAGCCAGATCACCTTTGATACGCAAATGACTGCCGGAATGGATACGGACGTTCTGATTATCCCTGCAAATGTCATTGCTGCACTCAAGGAGAAAAATCTCCATGTCCGCTGTTTTCTCTATGAACTGGCAACGAAACGGTTTTCTGATGTGATGTGGGCAATGCAGCAGATCATGTTCAAGGGGCTGGATCAGCGGCTGGCAGAATTTCTCTTTGCCGAAGCGGAACGTACCGGCTCCGACACGATACGTATGACCCATGAGCAGATCGCCCAGCACATCAGCTCGGCACGGGAGGCAGTGGCGCGGATGCTCAAAAGCTTCTCGGAGGACGGACTGGTGGAGCTGAAGCGTGGTGCAATCACGCTGCGGGATAAGAACAGACTAAATCATCTAAAATAAAAAGGAATGTGACTTCGTCACAGAATAAAATCATAGATTTGCTACAATAAAAGCAGAAAAGCAGGAAGGAGTATCCACCATGAAAGAAACGAAATACGCAGGAACTCAAACCGAAAAAAACCTGATGGCTGCCTTTGCCGGTGAGTCCGAGGCACGTAACAAGTACACCTATTTTGCATCCAAGGCCAAGAAGGAAGGCTTTGAGCAGATCGCGGCACTGTTCCTCAAAACCGCTGATAATGAGAAGGAACACGCTAAGCTGTGGTTCAAAGAACTGAACGGCATTGGCGACACCGCAGAAAACCTTCTCTCCGCCGCTGAGGGTGAGAACTACGAGTGGACGGATATGTACGATGGCTTTGCCAAAACTGCCGATGAGGAAGGCTTTCATGAGCTGGCCCAGCGTTTCCGCCTGGTAGCCGCCATTGAAAAGCACCATGAGGAGCGCTACCGTGCCCTGTTGCACAATGTGGAGATGGCAGAGGTCTTTGCCAAGAGTGAGGTCAAGGTATGGGAGTGCCGCAACTGCGGTCACATTGTGGTCGGTGAGAAAGCTCCGGAGGTTTGCCCCACCTGCAACCATCCCCAGAGCTATTTTGAAATTCACGCAGAAAACTATTAAAGAAAGAAAAGGAGAATTATCATGGAGCAGAAGTTTTACATTTGCAAGCATTGCGGTAACATCATTGCCAAAGTTAAGGACGTAGGCGTCCCTGTCGTCTGCTGCGGCGAGCCGATGAGCGAGATCGTTCCCGGCACCACCGATGCCGCCGTGGAGAAGCACGTTCCTGTCTGGACGGTGGAAAACGGCATCGTCCATGTCAAGGTCGGCTCCGTAGAGCACCCCATGCTGCCGGAGCACTACATCGAATGGGTATCTCTCCAGACCAAGCAGGGCAATCAGCGTAAGGAACTGCATCCCGGTGAAAAGCCGGAGGTCTGCTTCGCTCTCTGCGAGGGCGATGAGGTCGAGGCGGTCTACGCCTACTGCAACCTCCACAGTCTGTGGAAAGCGTAATTCACCTTCTTAAAATCCGGTGCTCCAAAAGCACCGGATTTTTTTTATCAATGTAACCTCGTCACAGAAAAGGACTTTGTCCTGCGGTATGATAAAGCCACAATCAAGAAAGAGCTGGCGAACATGAAAATCAATCTCAATTCCGATCAGGAGATTGTCAGCACCATCAGAAAAGGACTCAAGCGCACCGGCGGGTACTGCCCCTGCCGCAGGGAGCGCACAGAGGCAACCAAATGTATGTGCCAGGAGTTTAAGAATCCAATTGCAGATCCGCGCTTCGAGGGGGGTCTGCCACTGTATGCTCTATTACAAATCCTTGTAGGATTAAGGGAGGAAAGCTATGCTGTCAAAGAAACTGGCTGCCATAGATAAGACGCGGTGTGTCGCCTGTGGTGTGTGTGAAAATACCTGTCCACTGGGGGCCGTCAAGGTGCGCCGTGGCTGCTACGCCGCCGTGGAGGCGGAACGCTGCGTAGGCTGCGGCAAGTGCGCAAAGCTCTGTCCCGTCGGCTGCATTGAGGTGAAAGTGAGGGCTGACGCATGAAAGCAAAGCATTGGTACGATTACCTGTGGGTATATGCCATCATCTATTTTGCACTGGGCTTTTTCAATATCCTGTTCGCGTGGCTGGGTATGATCGATTTTCTTCTGCCGCTGCTTTTAGCCATCTTTGGCGGGAACAAATTCTTTTGCAACCACCTCTGCGGACGGGGTCAACTGTTCAGCAAGCTGGGGACAGACCTTAAATGCTCCCGCTGCAAGCCCACGCCCCGCTGGATGTCCTCCAAGTGGTTCCGTTATGCCTTTTTGCTCTTTTTCCTGACGATGTTCGGCAACATGGTGTTCCAGACCTATCTGGTCGCTTCTGGTGCTACGTCCCTGCGGGAGGCCATTAAGCTGTTCTGGACATTCCGTGTGCCATGGGGCTGGACTTATACAGCCGGTACAGTCGCTGATTGGATGGCGCAGTTCAGCTTTGGCTTTTATAGCCTCATGCTGACCTCTCTGCTGCTGGGTCTGATCGTTATGGTGCTCTACAAGCCCCGCACATGGTGTGCGTTTTGTCCGATGGGAACCATGACGCAGGGTATTTGCAAGCTGAAAAACAAAGAATAAACAAAGATAACAGAACGGAGCCTTTCTCATGGCTGAACTGAAAATTACTGCTGCGAATTTTGAAAATGAGGTACTGCATTCCGACAAGCCCGTCCTGATGGATTTCTATGCGGACTGGTGCGGACCGTGCAAAATGCTCTCTCCCGTACTGCATGAGCTTGCCGAAGAAAAAAGCGGTACGCTCAAGGTGGGCAAGGTCAATGTGGACGAGCAAATGGAGCTGGCGATGCGTTTTCAGGTATCCAGCATCCCGATGCTGGTCGTATTCAAGGATGGAAAGGCCATTACCAAATCGGTCGGCTATCGGCCTAAGTCGGAGATTGCCGCAATGGTGGAGGGCGCAAGATGAAAGTTGTGATCGTAGGCGGTGTGGCGGGCGGTGCTTCTGCCGCTGCCCGCATCCGCCGTTTGGATGAACACGCCCAGATCATCATGATCGAGCGCAGCGGCTATGTGTCCTATGCCAACTGCGGTCTGCCGTATTATGTGGGCGGTGTGATCAAGGAGCAAGAAGAACTGACACTGCAAACTCCGGAGAGCTTCTGGGACCGCTTTCGCATTGATGTGCGGGTACGGCAGGAAGTAACTGCAATCAATCCCACAGAGAAAACCGTCACCGTTCACGCATTGGATAGTGGAAAGGTCTACACGGAAACCTATGACAAGCTGCTCCTCGCACCCGGCGCAAAGCCGACGGTTCCTGCGCTTTCCGGCGTCAGCAGTGAGCGTGTTTTCACGCTGCGCACCGTGGAGGATACCCTCCGCATTAGGCACTTTGTAGAGGATCAGAAGCCGAAAAACGCTGTTTTGGCTGGCGGCGGCTTTATCGGTCTGGAAATGGCGGAAAACCTTACAGAAATGGGCGTTTCTGTCACCATCGTTCAGCGACTCAATCAGCTATTAGCACCACTGGATGCGGACATGGCGAGCTTTGTCCATGCGGAAATGCGCAGACACGGCGTGACTCTGCGGTTGGGTGAAACCGTCACCGGATTCCGGCAGGACGGAGATTCCGTGCTGACGCTGCTGGAGGAAAGTGAGCCGCTGCGCTCCGACATGGTGCTGCTGGCCATCGGCGTCACGCCGGACACCCATCTGGCAAAAGAGGCCGGACTTGAGCTGGGCATCCGGGGCAGCATCGCTGTCAACGAGCGGATGGAAACCTCCGTGCCGGACATCTATGCTGTGGGCGATGCCGTAGAGGTCACCCATTTTGTAACCGGGCAGAAAGCGTTGATTTCGCTGGCGGGACCCGCCAACAAGCAGGGACGCATTGCCGCTGACAATATCTGTGGCGGCAATAGCCACTTTCACGGCTCTCAGGGCTCGTCTGTTCTGAAACTGTTCGGCTTGACAGCGGCCTCTACGGGGATCAATGAAAAAGCGGCGCAGGCAGCAGAGATCGCTTACGACAAAGTCGTGCTTTTCCCGGCATCCCACGCTGCCTATTACCCCGGCGCACAGTCTATGGCAATGAAGGTACTGTATGAAAAGGAAAGCCTGCGGCTGCTGGGTGCGCAGATCGTTGGCGGCGAGGGCGTGGACAAGCGTATTGATGTACTGGCAACGGCCATTCGCGCAAAAATGAAAGCTTTGGAACTGACGGAACTTGACCTTTCCTATGCGCCGCCCTATTCCTCTGCCAAGGATCCGGTCAATATGGCCGGTTTTATGATCGAGGATTTGGAGAGCGGGAAAGTGCAGCAGTTCCATTGGAATGATGTTGAGGACTTGCCCTGCGATGGCAGTGCGACGCTGCTGGACGTCCGTACGGAAGGCGAATATCGGCGTGGGCACTTGAATGGATTCCGCAATATTCCACTGGACGATCTGCGGGAGCACTTGGACGAGTTAGAAAGGGACAAGCCTATCTATGTGAATTGCCAGACTGGGCTTCGCAGTTATCTGGCCTGTCGGCTTTTGACGCAGTATGGTTTCAGCTGTTCCCATCTCTCCGGCGGATACAGTTTTTATCAGGTCGTAACACAAGAGCAGCAGACAGCGCGGAGCGCCTATCCCTGCGGAATGGAGAAACTATGAGTGAAAATTTATTTGGCTTGACGGTTGCGGCAGATAAAGGCTTAGATGATCTGCAGTGCCAGCGCCTTTTAAGCGAAAATCGCAGGTATCAGGAAGTCATGCTGCAATACCGATGTGCGCTGAAAGCACTGGAAAGCAGGTTGGAAATTCTAAACGAAGAGTTTTCATTGCAGCATGATCGCAATCCGATAGAAAGTATGAAAAGTCGCTTGAAGTCGCCGTCCAGCATTATGAATAAGATGCAGAAGCGCGGACTTTCTCTGGATTTTCCGACCATGCAGGCAAATATCATGGATATTGCCGGTGTGCGGGTGATCTGCTCTTTCGAGGAGGATGTGTTCTTTTTGGCAAAGTGCTTAAAAGATCAGTCTGACATTGAAATCATCACGGAGAAAGATTATATTTCACACCCTAAGCCAAATGGCTATCGCAGTCTGCACCTGACGATCCGGCTGCCGGTATTCTTTGCGGAAAAAGAGATCCATGTGCCAGTGGAGATACAACTCCGTACAATCGCCATGGACTTCTGGGCAAGCCTTGAGCATACCATCCGCTATAAGAAAAATCTGCCGATAAATGCTGAAATCGAAACTGAACTGAAAGAGTGCGCCGATTCCAGCAGAGAGTGGGATGGTAAAATGGAGCATCTGCTGCACATCCTAACTTAATATGCACTGAATAAAAGAAAAAGCCTTATATTTCAATCCATAGAGGCCAATCTGTGGTATAATTGGAGCAAGAGAACTGGCAAAAATCCAGCAAAAACCTTGTACCTGGAGGGCAGCTATGTATCGTTACAGCAATGGCCAGATCAGTTTGGCGGATTAATCGAGTATCCAATGCAGCAGGAGACCATCCTCCGGAAATGTGAGGCAGTGCTGGATCTATCGTCCGTGTATGAGAAAATGGTGCAGTTGTGCAGCAAAGAAGATAGTCGTCCGCCCCTCGCCCCAGCGTTCATCGTAAAGTACCTGCTGGTGAGTTTCCTGTACAGCAAACCATCGAACCGGCAGATCGGGCAGCGCACCCCTTCACCTCAAAGCTAACAAAGCTGATGAACTGCACGCTGCCACCAGCCTTCAGTACCTCCATCACAACTGCGACGTGGACGTTCAGTGCCGCCTCCCTGTCCTTTCTTCGTCAGGCCAGGCTTTTTTCGCAATAGTGGAGACGAATTCGTTCTTGCTGTTTTTCGTTTGAAAAGAGCCTTATGACCTGGGCGCTCTCCGGTCGTGGGTGGCGTAGTAGGCTCGCTTATTTTCGTACATGCAATAGTCGGCCTTGTCCAGCAGCGTTCGCATGATGCAACCTTCATAATCGGCGGAGATCGCCCAACCGTAGGCGTAGCTGAGAGGAAGCTGATTGCCGTCACGGTTTGCAGCGTCGGCTTCCCTGCGCAGACTGTCCAGTATGCCCTCCACCTCCTGCCGGTCCGTATGGTAAATGACCGCCATAAATTCGTCGCCGCCGTATCTGCCCACGAAATGCTTTTCCGGGATCACCCTGCGTAAAAGCCGGGCAAAGCTCAGGATCAGTTGGTCACCCGCCGAATGACCCCTCGTATCGTTGACGGTTTTCAGATTGTTCAGGTCAAATATGACGCAGGCCGTAGGCTCCCGGAGAATTTCCCTGTTGTTGAGAAGCTCCTCGCAGGAGCCTTTGTTGGGCAGGCCGGTATGGATGTCGATGTATGCCTTCTGCTCCAGCAGTTGGTTTTTCCGGGCCATTTTCAGTGCCATGGCGGTCTGGAGCATGATCAGGATCACCAGGCACAGCATATCCAGTGCCGAGAGGATCTCAATAGTGCGGATCTTCATGGCGATCTTTTCTGAATAGTGTTCCGCGGCAGACACCGTTTCGTCCGCCATTTCAAAATAGGTCTCGCTCATGGCAACGATTTGGGTGTTCTCATATCCACGCTGTCTGGCCGCCGCGACCTCCGCCTTGAGCCGCTCCCAGTAGGCATGCTGGATGTCCAGCCTTTCCTGATAGGCCGCGTCCTTGAGCTTTACCAATTCGTAGTGCCCATCCCCGGATGTCAGATCGCTTAAAATATCGTCTAAATACGCGATCAGCTCATCGTTTCGGGTGCCTGTGATCTCCAGCTTTACCGCCCGCTGCGTGTCTCCGCGCACCAGCCCGGCATAATTGATGACGCGGGCCGTGCCCTTCAGGTTGCCGATCTCGACCATCATCAGAGCGACAAGGATCACCAAAATCAGCACAAGGCAGCTTTGCAGGATGCTGATGAGATTTTTGCGATCTATTTTTACATTTCCTTTTATCATAACGACCTCGATCACGGAACGACCATGATATTCTTTATTGCGAATCAGTCTTGATGAATACTTTACTCTGTAACGCACATCATGTCAATAACAATGGAAATTTTTCTACTGTCTCCCAAGAATGATCGGCATGAATAAAATGAAAAGCACGCACTTTATTGCTTGTTTCGGTTGGATGGCTTAGGCTTGTCAGGGATCGCCTCATCCGCCTTGGATGGGCGACCCCTGCGAGCCCCAACCAATTTCTCCGCTTTCTGGTTTTCAGGCATAGTCTTTTCTGCTTTCGGCGGACTGCCACGGCACAGCTTTTTCGGCTTCTATAATTGTAAGGGACATGGCTTTTCGCTGAATGGAAAGCGAAGCTGACCCGGGCTGGGGCGGTCTGTAACAAAGCGATATTTTTTTTTGAAACTATCTTGACAAAATTTATCAAGATTGATATTATGGTATTAACAAGCAAGCGAAAAGAGGATGTGGAGCATGATCATCACCAAAGAGACGGACTACGCGCTGCGCATTTTGCGGGTGCTGATGGACGGGGAGAAGCATTCGGTGGCCGAGATGTCGGAAACGGAATTGATCCCCAATCAGTTTGCCTACCAGATTCTGCGCAAGCTCTCCGCCGGCAATTTGGTGCGGGTGAGCCGCGGCGCTCTCGGCGGCTGCGAGCTGTCCTGCGATCTGGACGCGACCTCCCTCTACGATCTCATGGGGGTCGTGGGGGAGCGGGGCATCCTGTGCGCCTGCATGGAGCCGGGATATGAATGCCGCTGGCATGACAAGCATGGGCGGTGCGCCATCCACTGTCAGCTGGCGGCTTTGCAGCAAAAGCAGGACGAGGCGTTCCGTGCCGTGAGCCTGCGCAGGCTGCTGACCGGCGGATCCGATCCCCAAGATACAAGCAAGCTGTAAAATTTTAAAAGGAGGTACCCGTATGCTGTTTCAAACCACGTCGGCGCACGAAGAGCTGCGCGCGAAGATCCGGAGTTTTGCGGAGGAGGAGATCAAGCCACTCGCATTTTTAATGGATCAGAACAATGAGTTTCCCGAGGAGGCTGTCAAGAAGCTGGGTAAGCTGGGCTGGATGGGCATTCCCTACCCCAAGGAGTACGGCGGTGCCGGTCTTGATGCTCTGAGCTACGCCATCGCGGTGGAGGAGCTGGCCCGTGTGGACGGCGGCACGGGCGTAATCCTCTCCGCCCACGTCTCCCTCGGCTCATGGCCCATTTTCGCCTATGGCACCGAGGAGCAGAAGAAGAAATATCTGGTTCCGCTGGCCAAGGGCGAGAAGATCGGCGCCTTCGGCCTTACGGAGACCAACGCCGGATCCGACGCCGGCGGCACGGAGACCACAGCGCTGGATAAGGGGGACTACTACCTCCTCAACGGCGGCAAGATCTTCATTACCAACGCCCCTAAGGCGGACACCTATGTGGTTTTCGCCGTCACCACGCCGGACATCGGCACCCGGGGCATCTCCGCTTTCATCGTGGAGAAGGGCTGGAAGGGCTTTGAGTTCGGCGACCACTATGACAAGATGGGTATTCGCTCCTCCTCCACGGCGGAGCTGATCTTCAACGACGTGAAGGTTCCCAAGGAAAACCTATTGGGCAAGGAGGGCGAGGGCTTCAAGATTGCCATGTCCACGCTGGACGGCGGACGCATCGGCATCGCCGCGCAGGCGCTGGGCATCGCCCAGGGCGCGTTTGAGCACGCGTTGAGCTATTCCAAGGAGCGCGTCCAGTTCGGCAAGCCCATCGCGGCCCAGCAGAGCATCGCCTTCAAGCTGGCGGATATGGCAACCAAGCTGCGCTGCGCCCGGTTCCTCATCTACTCCGCGGCGGAGCTGAAGGAGCAGCACGCGCCTTACGGCATGGAGTCCGCCATGGCGAAGATGTACGCCTCGGACATCGCGCTGGAGGTCACCAACGATGCCTTGCAGATCCACGGCGGCAGCGGCTACCTCAAGGGCATGGAGGTGGAACGGGCCTACCGCGACGCCAAGATCACCACCCTCTACGAGGGCACTAACGAGATCCAGCGGGTGGTCATCGCCTCTCATCTGTTGGGCAGGCTGGGCAAGAGCTCCGGCGGCGAGAGCCGTTCGGCGGCCAAGAAACCCGCGCCCATCACCGGCATTCGCAAAAAGACCATCTTCCGGGAGGGGGATGCTGCCCAGCAGGTGGCCGACCTTGTGGCGGCGCTGAAGAAGGATGGTCACGACTTCTCCGTGGGCATCCCTATGGATACGCCCATCCCGCAGGCGGAGCGGGTGGTCTCCGCGGGCAAGGGCATCGGGGAGAAAAAGAACATGAAACTGGTAGAGTCGCTGGCCAAGGCCGCCGGCGCAGCCATCGGTTCTTCCCGCCCTGTGGCGGAGACTCTCAAATATCTGCCGCTGAACCGCTATGTGGGTATGTCCGGTCAGAAGTTCACCGGCAATCTGTACATCGCCTGCGGCATCTCCGGCGCATCCCAGCACCTTAAGGGCATCAAGGACGCCTCCACCATCGTGGCCATCAATAAGAACGGTAACGCGCCGATCTTCAAGAACTGCGACTACGGCATCGTGGGCGATGTGGAGGAGATCCTGCCCCTGCTCACTGCCGCGCTGGATAGCGGCGAAAAGCTGCCCGCGCCGCCCATGGTAAAGATGAAGCGGCCCACGCCGCCGAAGCCCGCCCCCATCGGCGACCGCTACGTCTGCAGCGGCTGCGGCTACGAGTATGTGCCGGAGTTGGGCGACGAGGACGGCGAGATCGCGCCCGGTACGCTCTTTGAGCAGCTTCCCGCCGAGTGGGTGTGTCCCGAGTGCGCGGAGACGAAGGATCAATTTGTAAAGGCTTGAGGCCGTGAAGGAGGCAAGATAAGATGTATTGCGTGCGTAAAGTAACGAACGACCTCTACTGGGTGGGCGCCAACGACCATCGCCTGGCCCTGTTTGAAAACTGCTTTCCCATTCCCCGGGGCGTAAGCTACAACGCCTACTGCCTGCTGGATGAAAAGACGGTGCTCTTTGACACGGTGGACTGGTCTGCCTGCCGCCAGCTTTTGGAAAATCTGGCGTATGTGCTGGATGGCCGCGAGCTGGACTACCTGCTGGTCAACCATCTGGAGCCGGATCACGCCGCCTGCATCGAGGAGATCCTGCTGCGCCATCCCAAGGTGAAATTGATCTCCAACGAGAAGGCATTCATGCTCATGCGGCAGTTCGGCTTCCATGTGGACGGACATGAGTGCATCGAGGTGAAGGAGGGCGACACCTTCTCCTTCGGCAAGCACACCGTCACCTTTGTGGGCGCGCCTATGGTTCACTGGCCGGAGGCCATGGTGACCCTCGACGTCACCGACGGCGTCCTCTTTTCCGCCGACGCCTTCGGCACCTTCGGCGCGCTGGACGGCAAGCTGTTCGCCGACGAGGTGGACTTCGAGCGGGACTGGCTGGACGACGCCCGCCGCTACCTCACCAACATCGTGGGCAAGTACGGCCCCCACATCCAGCTCCTGCTGAAAAAGGCCGGCGGCGTTTTGGATCAGATCAAGTACATCTGCCCGCTCCACGGCCCCGTGTGGCGCAAGGATCTGGGCTGGTTCATCGAAAAGTACGACACATGGAGCCGCTATGCCCCTGAAACCCAGGGTGTGCTCATCGTCTACGCCTCTATGTATGGCAACACGGAGAACGCGGCGCAGGCGCTGGCGACCTCGCTCTGCGATAAGGGCATGAGCAAGGTGGCGATGTACGATGTGTCCTCCACTCATGTCTCCCAGCTGATCTCCGAGGCGTTTAAGTACAGTCACATTGTCCTGGCCTCTGTGACCTACAACCTCGGCATCTACCCCGCCATGCATGACTTCCTCATGGATATGAAGGCACTGAATCTGCAAAACCGCACCTTTGCCATCATTGAAAACGGCTCATGGGCGGTGAAGTCCGGTGACCTCATGCAGAAATTCGTCAACAATGAGCTTAAGAACATGACGGTGCTCAACGAGCGGCTCAGTCTCGCCTCGTCCATGGGCACGGACAAGCGCACTGAGTTGGAAGCACTGGCGGACGCCATTCTGGAATCTATGAAGTAACTGGCAAGGAAAGCCAAAACCAAGACAACAGACAACAAACAGCCCCGCCGCGTCGGCTGCAGAAAAACCGGCTTTCAAAAACAGAGCGGGCAAGCGTGATACTGCGCTTGCCCGCTCTTTGCCCAAAAGGACATGAGAAGTGACCGGAGAAGATGAGAGGATCGAAATGGAGATCAGAAAACGAAACGGGGAGTCTGTTCCCTTTCAACAGGAGAAAATATTCAACGCCATGAAAAAGGCGTTTGACGGACAGGGCAAGGAGATCGGGAGCAGAGAGATGGATGAGATCCTCGCCACTGTTCTCAACAATCTCTCCGTCACAGTGCCGCTCACCGTAGAACGTGTGCAGGACGAGGTGGAGCGAACGCTCATGGAGCGCGGACACTATGAGGTGGCCAAGGCGTACATCCTCTACCGCGAAAAGCGGTCTGCGCTGCGCCGTGTCCGGCAGACCATCGCGCGGACGGTGGGGGATGACTCGCTTGACGAGGTGCTGCGCCGCATCCAGATGGATTTTACTGAGGAAGTCTACTCCCTCACGGCGCTTCAAATGAAGTTTGAGAGTTTCTGTCGCCTGGGCATGACGGAGGATGAGCGGGCTGAGGCACTGACCAAGGCGGCGGTAGAGCTGACTACGGCAGAGGCACCCAAGTGGGAGTTCATCGCGGCGCGGCTTCTGAACCACTCCTTTCGCTGTCGCAACGCACAGGAATGGGAGGGGCGTGGCGTCGGCGACCTCTATGGCAAGCTTCGCTATCTGACGGATAAGGGACTCTACGGTGACTATATCCTTGCCCACTATACCCACGAGGAGATTGCCATGGCGGAGGACTTTCTCTGCCCGGAACGGGACGAGCTGTTCACCTATTCCGGCCTTGACCTGCTGCTCAAACGCTATGTGATCCAGTCACGCAGCCGCGTGCCGCTGGAAACACCGCAGGAGATGTTTTTGGGTATCGCGCTGCATCTTGCTATGAACGAAGGCTCTGACCGCATGGGGTGGGTAAAACGCTTTTACGATATGCTCAGCCGTATGGAGGTCACAATGGCGACACCTACCATGTCCAACGCACGAAAGCCCTACCATCAGCTTTCAAGCTGCTTTGTGGACACTGTGCCGGACAGTCTGGACGGCATCTACCGCTCGCTGGACAACTTCGCAAAGGTCTCTAAATTCGGCGGTGGAATGGGGATGTACTTCGGTAAGGTGCGCGCTGCAGGCAGCACCATCCGCGGCTTTCAAGGGGCGGCGGGCGGTGTTATCCGCTGGATCCGGCTGGTCAACGACACCGCCGTGGCGGTGGATCAGTTGGGGATGCGGCAGGGCGCTGTGGCGGTTTACTTAGACGCATGGCACCGGGACCTGCCGGAATTCCTTCAACTGCGCACCAACAACGGCGACGACCGCATGAAGGCACATGATGTGTTTCCCGCCGTGTGCTATCCGGATCTCTTCTGGCGACTGGCGGAGGAGAACATAGACGCGCCGTGGCATCTCATGTGTCCGCATGAGATCCTCACGGTCAAGGGCTACGCACTGGAGGATTACTGGGGTACAGAATGGGAGAAGCGGTATCTGGACTGCGTCAATGACCCGCGCATCGAAAAGCGCAGCGTCACCGTCAAGGACATCGTGCGGCTGGTGCTTCGATCGGCAGTGGAGACCGGCACGCCCTTCGCTTTCAATCGCGACAGTGTAAATCATATGAACCCAAACGGCCACACGGGAATGATCTATTGCTCCAATCTCTGTACGGAGATCGCGCAGAACATGGCGCCCATCGAGCACATCAGCACTGAGGTGCACACGGAGAACGGCGACACAATAGTGGTGACGGCCACACGCCCAGGTGAGTTTGTGGTCTGCAACCTGGCGAGTCTGTCTCTCGGTAATCTGCCGGTGGAGGACGAGGCCTATATGGAACGCACGGTGGAAACGGCCATCCGCGCACTGGATAATGTGATCGACCTCAACTTCTACCCGTTGGAATACGCGCGGCTTACCAATCAGAAGTACCGCAGCATCGGCCTGGGCGTCAGCGGCTACCACCACATGCTGGCAAAGCGCGGCATCCACTGGGAGAGCGATGAGCACCTTGCCTTCACCGACGCAGTGTTCGAGCTCATCAACTACGCCGCTGTCAAGGCGGACACAGCTCTGGCACGGGAAAAGGGTCGTTACGCGCTCTTTGAGGGCAGCGACTGGCAGACAGGCGCGTATTTTGAAAAGCGGGGTTATACCTCCGAAAAGTGGCGGGCGCTTGCGAAAACGGTGGCGGTGCAGGGAATGCGCAACGCCTATCTGCTGGCGGTCGCACCGACCTCCAGCACATCTATCCTTTCCGGCACGTCGGCGGGCATAGATCCAATTATGAAGAAATTCTTTTTAGAGGAAAAAAAGGGCAGCATGCTGCCCCGCGTTGCTCCGGAGCTTTCTATGGACACATGGTGGTACTATAAGGCAGCGCATCTGATCGACCAAAGCTGGTCGGTACGCGCCGCGGGCCTTCGCCAGAGACATATTGACCAGGCGCAGAGCATGAATCTCTATATCACCAACGACTATTCCATGCGTCAGGTGCTCAGACTGTATTTGGAGGCGTGGAGGGCCGGCGTCAAGACCATTTACTATGTCCGCAGCAAGGCCCTTGAGGTCGAGACCTGCGAAAGCTGCTCGTCATAAGGAGGATAGCATGACGGAACTGAAGAAAAAGCCCCTCTTTAACCCGGAGGGCGCCCCTGATGTGCGCCTGCGGCGCATGATCGGCGGCAATACCACCAACCTCAATGACTTCAACAATATGAAGTACGCTTGGGTCAGTGAATGGTACCGGCAGGCCATGAACAACTTTTGGATCCCTGAGGAGATCAATCTCTCGCAGGATGTGAAGGACTATCCCCGCCTGCTGTCAGCCGAGCGCAGCGCCTACGATAAAATTCTGAGTTTTCTTGTCTTTTTGGATTCCATTCAGACAGCGAACCTGCCTAATATCGGCGCCTACATTACCGCCAACGAGGTCAATCTCTGCCTGTCCATTCAGGCGTTTCAGGAGTGTGTCCACTCACAGAGCTACAGCTATATGCTCGACACCATCTGTTCCCCCGTGGAGCGCAATGACATCCTCTACCAATGGAAAACGGACGAGCATCTGCTGCGCCGCAACACCTTCATTGGGGACTGCTACAACGAGTTCCAGGAGCGGAAGGACGCTCCCACGCTGCTGCGCGTGATGATGGCAAACTATATTTTGGAGGGCATCTATTTTTACAGCGGCTTTATGTTCTTCTACAATCTCTCCCGAAACGGGAAGATGCCCGGCTCGGCGCAGGAGATTCGCTACATAAACCGCGATGAGAACACGCACTTGTGGCTGTTCCGCAATATCATCACGGAGCTGCAAAAGGAGCAGCCGGAGTTGTTCACCGCCGAGAGCATACAAGCGCTGCGCGAGATGATGCGTGAGGGCGTGGAGCAGGAGATCGCATGGGGGCATTATGTAATCGGCGACGACATTCCGGGGCTGAACCGGCAGATGATTAGCGATTATATCCGCTATCTCGGCAACCTCCGCTGGACGAGCCTTGGCTATCCCGCATTGTATCCAGGCTTTGAGAGCGAACCGGAGAGCATGGAATGGGTCAGCCAGTACGCCGACGCCAACATGGTCAAGACCGATTTCTTTGAGGCACGCAGTACCGCCTACGCCAAGAGCACCGCACTGATAGACGATTTATAAGAAAACCAAAGACATCAGAATAGGAGATACTACTATGAATTACAGCGCTATGATTCAAAATCGCAGATCCGTTCACGCATTCCGCGAAAAGGAAGTTCCGAGCGAGGCTATCGGCCAGCTCCGATCCTACTATGAAAAGACCTGCCCCCGTCTTGTCCCGGAGATTGCAACGGAGTTGATCGTCTTGGACAAGGATGCACAGCCGGCGCTGGAGAGCTCAGCGGGCTATAATCAATTTCTCATCGGAGCACCGCACTACCTGCTCCTTATGTCTGCCCCGCATTCCTATGCGGCCATCAACGCCGGCTACATGATGGAAGATCTCGTCCTCAAGCTGACTGAGTTGGACATTGACACCTGCTGGATGACCTTCACCGACAGCGACAAAATCAAAAAGGCACTGTCTCTCGCCACCCCGTTAGAGGTGGCGGCAATCGTTGCCTTTGGCTACGGGGAAAAGACCGCAAAAAAGCTGCGGCTGAATATCCTAAGTATGTCTCAGATCGATGTGCGGGCCGAGCAGCAGTACTACGCGCCCAAAAAGGGCGTGCACGATTTGGTTCACATGGGGAGCTGGAGCAACAAGTCTGGGCTTGACGAGATGATGGACTTCTACGACGATATGCTCTGGCAGTCCATCTACGCCGCTTCGCTCTCCCCCAGCTATCTCAACCGTCAGCCCTATGGCTTCCTTGTGCAGGATCACAGCATCTATTTGGTGCAGCAGGAGGATGCCTACACCGATAATTTGGATGCCGCATTGGATCTCGGTATTGTCATGCTCCACTTCTCCGCCGTCGCCTCCCAGTGGGCGGGGCAGGTACGCTGGGAACTTTCACCTGCTGCGCCCGACGGCCTGCCGGAAGGACTTCGCTCCGCTGCGGTGTACCACATGTAACGACTCTGGGGGAAGTAAGGCAACGGTAAAATGCGCGACCGTCGATCCGCGGTTGAGCGTATGTTTCATTAGAAAAGAAGAACCTATCAGTCAGAGTCTGAGTAAGGAAAATAGGAGGTATATTTTATATGGCTATCCAAACGGTAACAGATGCCATCCGCTATGTAGGGGTGGATGATAACACATTGGCACTCTTTGAAAACCAGTACCCCGTCCAGCCTATGGGAGTGAGCTACAACTCCTATGTCATTCTGGATGAGAAGATCGCCGTGATGGACAGCGTGGACGCACGGGCGACGGAAGAATGGCTTTCCAATGTAGCGCAGGTGTTGGAGGGGCGCAACCCCGACTATCTTGTGGTCACACACATGGAGCCGGATCATTCCGGCAGCCTCATGCGGATAGCTCAAGAGTACCCGGAGATGAAGATCGTGGGAAACGCGAAAACATTTACCCTGATCAAGCAGTTCTTCGGCACAGGTGCGTTGTCGGAAGATCGTATGCTGGAGGTTGGCGAAAGAGATACGCTTTCCTTGGGTTTGCACCGGCTGCGCTTTCTGCTGGCGCCGATGGTACACTGGCCTGAGGTGATGACGGCGTATGAGGAAACGGAGAAAATCCTGTTCTCGGCGGATGCCTTCGGACGCTTTGGCTCACTGGAACGGACTGCCCGTGCCCCCTGGGTGCCGCAGGCCCGACGGTATTATTACAATATTATCGGGAAATATGGCGCACAGGTGCAGGCTCTGCTGAAAAAAATCTCCGCGCTGGAGATCAAAACGATCTGCCCGCTCCATGGTCCCGTGCTTACAGAAGGGCTGGAGGAGTGTCTGCGGCTCTATGATCTCTGGTCACAATGGGAACCAGAAGAATCGGAGAGCATACTGATTGCCCACGCATCCATCCATGGAAATACTGCCCATGCGGCGAAGACCCTCAAGGGTAAATTAGAGAAAAAAGGCGTACAGGTCAACATATGTGATCTCACTGTGACAGATCTTTCCTACGCTGTTGCCAGTGCGTTCTACTGCGGGAAGTTGGTTTTAGCCAGCGCCACCTATGACGGAGGACTGTTTCCGCCCATGAGGGAGTTTTTGGAACATTTACGGACAAAGGGATTCCGAAACCGCCGGGTTGGCCTTATTGAAGACGGCTCTTGGGCACCTGCTGCCGCGCGGCTGATGCGCACCAAATTGGAGGAGATGAAGGATATCCACCTTTACGAAACGGTAGTGTCTCTGCGTGGTGCATTGAACCAAACCAGCGAAGCGCAGATGGACGCTCTGGTGGCTGAGCTCTGCGCAGAATAAGCTGCAACAAACCGCAGCTATTTTCGTACAGATGATGGTCTTACTCATCTGCTTTATGTCCCAAGGGCAGAGTACCGTCATCTCAGGTTGAGGTCACGATGTGGTGTGGGGCGAGACCGGAGTCTTGAGAATACCCAAACAAAGGAAAGGAGCTGACAGATATGGCAGCTATGAACATGAATCAGGAGCAGTTTGAGCAGGCGATCCGGGAGAAAAAGCCCGTTTTGGTGGATTTCTGGGCGCCCTGGTGCAGCTACTGCCGGAGGATCGGCCCCGCGTATGAGAAGATCGGAGAGGAATACGCGGACAGCCTCGCCGTCGGCAAGATCAACATTGACGAGGAGCCGCGGCTGGCGGGGGCCGAGGGGATCGAGGACATCCCAACTCTGGTGCTGTACCGGAACGGAAAGGCCGTGGATTCCATCATCGCGCCCGGCTCAAAGGCAGAAATCGACCGTTTCATTCAGGAAGCCTTGGCGAAATAACGGAGGGTTCAGATATGAACAACAATCATGTTTATGATATGCTCGTGGTGGGGGGCGGACCGGGCGGCTACACCGCTGCCCTGTACGCGGCACGGGCGGGGCTGGACACCATCGTGCTGGAAAAACTGTCCGCCGGTGGGCAGATGGCCCTGACCGAGCAGATCGACAACTACCCCGGCTTTGAGAACGGGATCGACGGCTTCTCTCTGGCAGAGAATATGCAAAAGCAGGCGGAGCGTTTTGGGGCACGCAGCGAATACGCGGAAGTTCTCCGCATGGATCTGACGGCGGTTCCCAAGCTCGTGGAGACCAGCGAGGGGATCTTCCGGGGGAAAACCGTGGTGCTGGCCACCGGCGCAGACCCCAGAACGCTGGGCGTTGCCGGAGAGACGGAGCTGTTGGGCCGGGGCGTGGCCTACTGCGCCGCCTGCGACGGGATGTTTTACAAGGGCAAAACGGTGGTCGTGGTGGGCGGCGGCAATTCCGCCGCGGCAGATGCCCTCCTTCTCAGCCGCGTGGCGAAAAAAGTGATCCTCGTCCACCGCAGAGACACCCTGCGGGCCACCAAGATCTATCACGAGCCGCTGGCACAGGCCGAAAACGTGGAATTCCGTTGGAACAGTGTCGTTTCCGCGCTGCTTTCCGGGGACAGGCTGACCGGCGTCCGCCTGCGGGACACCGTCACCGGTGAGGAAAGCGTGGTGGACTGCGACGGCGTATTTGTCAGCGTGGGCCGACAGCCCGCCACGGCGCTGGCGGTGGGTCAACTGGAGCTGGACGGCGGCGGCTATATCGTGGCCGGAGAGACCACGGAAACCAGTATTCCCGGCGTTTACGCCGTGGGCGACGTGCGGACGAAGCCCCTCCGTCAGGTGGTCACCGCCGTGGCGGACGGCGCGGTGGCAGTCCACATGGCGGAAAAATATATCGCGGAAAACCGATAAGGGAGGTGGATTGAAAAGGCCATGTTTAAGGTCAGGCCGGATACGACCGCAGTGGGGATGCCGACATATCTGCAAGGCAAACTGCCAAAGTGATGGCAGATAAGATAACCCATGTAAGAACGGGAGAAATGTTGTCTCTCCATATCCAGTCCACACAACAGTGAGCAACTGAACACAAAGCACAGCCACAGATGTACTCTGCGGCTGTGCTTTTATGCGTAGTATTACCGCGTGACAAGCGGTTTTACTGTGACGGCGTCACATAATTTGAGAAAATCGGCTTCGAGGCAGCTTTTGGAGCACAAGCCCTTTGTGGTTGTTGACAGAGAAAAAAATATAGGTATAATAAAAGCAAAATAATAAGATTCATTCTTGCATTTGGAGAGTTGGCGGTATGCCAAAATACGCAGAGGAGATATTGGCCGCCGTAACGGAGCTGCAGCAGCATCCCAAGGCGGAGCAGGTGTTCCTGGAGATGAAAAGGGAGCATCCCAGCATCGCTCTGGGTACGGTATATCTGCCCCCATGCCGGGAGCAGGAAAAGACAATCTTATGGAGGAGAAGTATCATGAACGCTAACGTATCTCTTCTGCTCAACGAGCAGATCAATAAGGAGTTCTACTCCGCCTATCTGTATCTGGACTTTGCCAACTACTACGCCGCCGTCGGACTGGACGGCTTTGAGAACTGGTACCGGGTACAGGCGCAGGAGGAACGGGATCACGCCATGCTGTTTTGTCAGTATTTGCAGAATAACGGCGAGTGCGTCACCTTTGAGGCTATCGCAAAGCCGGAGTGGGAACGAGGCGACCACATGGCCCCGCTGAAAAGAGCACTGGAACACGAGATGCTGGTCACCGCCAGCATCAATGCCATCTACGCCGCCGCATACGAGGTCAGGGACTTCCGCACCATGCAGATGCTGGACTGGTTCATCAAGGAACAGGGTGAGGAGGAGAAGAACGCCGCTGACCTCATTACCAAGATGGATCTGTTCGGCGGTGACAGCAAGGGGCTGTATATGCTAAACAGCGAGCTGAAGGCACGGGTCTACACCGCGCCCTCGCTGGTGCTGTAAGCCCCGCGTGTCTGCGGGATTTCGCATCAGGCAAAAGGCAGACTACATACAGGTGGCCTGCCTTTTCTTCCACCAGATGGTTAGTGCTGGTTAACTATGTATAAAACAGAAAAGACTTCAGAACTTGAACCAGGAAAAGGAGACCGAAACCGTTACCCTCATGGTGCGCCGGTATTGTTGTGGCGTGCATTGGACAAGGGGCGGGGCGCTTTGTCCGGCGTGCAATGCACTACTGGAATACGTCTGAGAGCGGCGGGACAGATGCCTGCACGGGAAAATTTAGTGGCACTTTGAATCCTTTCCGAGAGGCACAATGGCGTTTCTTACTACAACTGCATCGGCACTGTCTCTTTTCTCACAGCTGTTTATGCTTCTGTCCCGGATGGCGAAGCTGTTCGGCGTGTTTGCGTAAGGAAGGAGGCGGCTCATGCAGAGTATAATAAATAAGCAGCGCCCGCCGGGAGATCTCCCGGCGGGCGCTGCTGTGTTCAGAGGAACGTTATTTTTCTTGCCTTACTTTGCGGCATCCACCAGCACACCAACGTAGCCGGCAGTATCCACCAGCGTGGCACCGGAAACGGCGTCCACAGCCTTTTCATCTTTGCTCAGAGCCTCGGCGTCGGCAATGCTCATGCCGTTCACGTGGTTCTGGATGGCGTCGTAGTTGGCATCCAGCGAAACGGTGGAACCAGCCTTTTCGGCCATCATCTTGCTGTAGTAATCGGCGTTGACCCGCTTGGACATCAGCACCTTGCCCTCGGCGTAGCCTGCGCCGAAGTCAGAATCGGAGTTGGGCACACCGACGACCCCGGCGTCCGAACCGGCAAACTGGAACTCGTCAATGTAGCTCAGCACGATGGTGTCCCCGGCGGTGGCGACAGCGCCGGAGGTGAAGCACTTGGTGCCGTGTGCGGCCCCATAGACCACATTCAGCTTCAGGTCCTCGGAGCTGCCGTTGAACTCCACGGCCTGCGTGGTCTGGGCGTTTTTGGCGGCATCCACGATGGCAGAGAGATAACCGGCGGTATCCACCAGCGTTGCGCCGGAGACGGCGTCCACAGCCTCGGCACCCTTGGCGGCTACATCCTCCAGCTCGGAGATGGTCTTGCCGACGGCAAAGTTCTGGATGGCGTCGAAGTTTGCATCCAGAGCGACCGTGGAGCCGCCCTTTTCAGCCATCATCTTGCTGTAATAATCGGCGTTGGCCCGCTTGGACATCAGCACCTTGCCCTCGGCGTAGCCTGCGGCAAAGTCGGAGTCGGAGTTGGGCACGGCGGTCACGCCTGCATCGGTGCTGGTGAACTGAAAATCGTCGAGGTAGGCGGCGAGGATGACGTCATCCTTCACCACAGCCACCGCTTCGGTGAAGCACTTGGTGCCGTGGGCGGCAGCATAGGCCTGACCGATCTGGATGCCGCCTTCCACCGGGACGATGGCGGCGGGCTCAGCGGGGGCTGCGGCAGCAGAGTCGGCGGGGGCTTCTTCGGCCAGCTCCACACCCAGTGCGGCGGCAACGGCCTTCCGGACGGCCTTGGTGGTCACCGTGGCACCGGCAACGCCGTCGATGGCGGGGCCGTTGGCGGCCACGACCTGCTTGGACAGCTCTTCCAGTGCAGCGCCGCCGATGCTCTCGGTCTCCTGTGCGCCTTCCAGCTTGCAGTCGGTAACGGTGCCGTTGGCATCCACGGTCAGGGTGGCGGTGACAGCACCGCCAAAGCCTTCGGCAGAGCCGGTCTTAGTCACACCAGCGGCGGTGGAGCTGCTGCCGCCGCCGCAGGCGGCCAGAGAGACGCCAACAACGAGGCTCATGGCCACGGCAGCGCTCAGTTTGCGGATGATCTCCTGTTTCATGGGTCTTTCCTCCAGAGAAAAATCGGTTTGTGTTCGGTCCCCAGAAAAGGTCATATCTTTTCAGGGATGTTTACAAAAGATAACATATTTTGTGAGGTGCTGTCAAGAGATTTTAGCACATACTTCGTGAAGAATGATAAATTGGTGTCAATTTGTGACGCTGACTGTATACGAAGCGAACGGACGGTCTACGCTGTTAGTAATTCCTGAATGGAAACCAAGCAAGCAGTTTTGCCACTTTCAGCCCCAGTTAGTACTTCAATATTACTATGTTTTGGAAATCGGCACAACCATATAACCGTCTTTGATGAAACTATTTTTGTTTCATCGATGACATTGTACCAGCAAGCAGTGCAGACGTATATACATCTGCTTATTTTGCGTTGCAAAACGCTTGTTGGGGAATGCCCCAAGCCCCTTTAATCTGCATTTTCCAATGCAGGCTGCGCATCCCTTCGGGACGCTTTTTACCCGGTGATGTGCTCTGGGTCGTTCAAAACTTGCATGAGGTGAGAAGCGGCTTCTGCAAGAGAATCGTACTTCATCTGTTCAGGAACAGGCGCATCCAGAAGCGTAATGCCCCATTTCTGCATACATTCCGCAAGCTCCTTCTGCGCCAGCAGTGCAGCCTCCCGGCGCATTTCCGGGGAAGTGTTTCTGTCCAGAACGTAGGCAGTATTAAATCTGCCGTTGCGATCTTCCGTCAACTGCACCATGGAGTAGTGTTCCTCCCAGTAGTGGCAGTACCAGACTCTGCCGCCGATGTTCGCCATGTCATGATGCAATTCTTCTTCGCTGCTCCATTGTGGAGTTTCGGACAAAATGCGCTCCAGTTCCGAAAGAGCCTGCTGTTCTTCGTCCGATAACTTCTGACGGTGACATTCACGGTATAGGTCGTTCTGCCAATACGGACTCAGCTTTCCATTCCGGGCATCTTCCATTGCTTCTTCGATATTGGGTAGGATTGTCATGTCGTTCACCTCAAACACTCACTGTTAGCGTTATATGCACTCTTATAGTGTTGATTATAGACTATTTGTGGGCAAAAAGAAAGAGCGTCAGCACGTTTGCTGGCGTTCTTTGACATAGGTGTCATTTTGTAATATAGGGAATGTTGTCGGTGTATGCATTCAGAATGTCAATGGCAGCTTTCTTCTGCCCCGGTGTGAGCTGGCTCAGCTTTCTGCTCAGTTCGTCATCTGCCACATGGGATGCGGATGAAACGGAATCCCGTATCAGCACATCAGCAGATACGTCCAACACCTCTACGATTCGGATAAAGGTTTCCAGTTTGGGGATTTTTACTCCGCGCTCTAAATCTCCAACATAATTTGCCGACAAATCGACCCGTTCTGCAAACTGTTCAATCGTCCAGCCTTTTTCCTTGCGCTGTTCTCGTATTCGTTGACCCAAAAGCGTATTCATAGCGACCTCACATTCTAATTGTGTTTGTTACACACAAATAGCATACCTGTCGCAATTTTTGTTATACACAATCCAATAGCGTTTACTCAACGCCATCTGAATACTTTTGGGACGAAAAATTTTTGTGCGTATCTTTGGTCAAAAAAGCAATGGTCTTTTGGGACGGCACATGGTACAATAGCAAATGTTGTGCCCTTGGCACATGAACGAAGGTAAAAGGAGCTGCTGAACGTGGATACGATCTATCTGCTGCCCGGTGAGGAACGCTGCGTTGATTTTCGAGATGCCAATGGAGTCCCGAAGGTACACTACACTTACTGTTCTATCCGTGGCAAACTTTTCAACTGCACCTGCTGCACAAAGGACGAGGCCCAGCGGCTGTGTGAAGATTGGCTTATAAAACAGGACCGCTGCTACATAAACTAAAAAAGCCGCCGAGGACGCTTCCCAAGTAGGAAAGCTCCTCGGCGGTATTCGTTTATCGAGTCTGGGTTTTCTCGGTGGTGTCCTTTTCATCTGCAAAAAAGCGTTCTACGTTTTTCTGCGCACGAACCAGTTCTTGCATCTCGTTCCGTGCCTTGCGGTAGTCCGGGTAAGATGCTTTCTTCTTGGTCAGCAGTTCTGCAAACTCCGCATCCAACTCCTTGACCTTCGGCAGCTTTTGCAATCCTGCCTCGTCAAAGGCAGCCTTCGCCGCCTTGTGCAGGGTGATTTCCTCCCGGTGAGCTTCCAAAAACTTTTTACTGTACCCCGACTTGCGGTAGGCATCATAGACCGGGCGAGTCTTGGCATAGTTGATAATGTGGGTTTTCAGGACGGCGATTTCGGCCAACCTCGTTTCTGCCGCCTTGATGGAATCGCCCATGGCATGATAGCGTTCCGTTGCCGCCGCTGCACGTTCCCGCAGTTCCTCGGCACTGCTGATCTTCTGCTCCTGTAAAAATAGCAGCGTCTTGGACATCTCCTTCAGGTTGAACTTGGTCGCCCACCTTTTGTAGCCGACACTTTTGCCCTCTGCCATTTTCCCCTGAATATCCACCAGCAACTGGAAGGGCTGTTCTTTGGGCAGCGTTCTCTGGTACGGCTGATGTTTCGCTTTACCCTCCAGCACTGCCTTGATTTCTTCCTCACTGTACCCGGTGCCCAGAGTTTGGAATCGAATAAAGCGTTTCTGCCCCTTGCCCTTCACCGCCGTGTGCTTGCCACGCTTCACCTCATAGCCCTGCTGTTCCAGCTTTTGCAGAAACATTTCGTAATCTCCCGGCTTTTCTGCAAGGATTGTGTCGATGATTCCGCATAGGCGGTCCCTGTTGCTTTCCTTGGGAGGATAGAGAACACGCTTCTGCCGTTCCCGATAAGGCTTCTTCTCAATGACAGACAACTGGTGCTCTAAGCAAATCAGGTCACTCAACCGTTGCACTGCCAACGCTGAAAAGAAAAAATCCCGGAACTTTTTGGTGCCATCCAGTGCCGTAGAGTTGAAGATCACATGGTTGTGGATGTGCTGCCGGTCCGTGTGCGTTGCCACCACAAAGGCGTGCTTGCCCTTGGTAAAACGCATGGCCAGTTCGTAGCCTACTTTGTTAGCCTCCTCTGCGGTGATTTCCCCCGGACGGAAGGACTGCCGTATCTGATAAGCGATTACATCGCTTTTCTGCCTTCGTCCGTTCACAAGGTCGTACTGCCGTTTGGTGAGCATAAATTCTTCATCTGCTGTCAGGGCGCTACAAGCATAGCTGCTGACATACTGCCCCTGCTCGGTCTTGTCCGGGTTTTCAATATAGTCCGTGCGATTTTTCAGGCAGGCCGCAACGGTCATGCCCTTGTTTTTGTGCAGCGCAATCAGCCGTGTTGCTGCCAGCACCATCACCCCCTATTGCAAAGAAAAAATGCCGCCCGGAGGCGGCATTGAGATCATTTGGATATTTTTTCGTAATCGGCAGCACCCGCCAGATACATTGCCTTGTATCTGGCGCATTCCAACTCATTGCAGACTTCATCTAAGGCGAGATATTGATTCCACGCTTCTTTGCTGATAACGCTCTGCAAGGCTTCCTCAGCTGCTCGTTTGGCTTTTTTCAGTCGCAGATACTCTTCATCCTCACCCAGCATCTCAGAAAAAATCGTGCTGTTGTGTCCAAAATAACAATCTTCTATCTTCTGTTTGCTCATAGCATCCCTCACAGTTCTGCAAGCCACTCACTGAAACGCCCGATGCCCTCGGTGATGGCAGTTGCACCGAAAAAGAGGATGAAGCAGATGAACTCGGCCACCAGCAGGATGAAGAACTGGTTCCAAGTCTGACGGTAAGCAGTGTAGATGCCGCAGCCGAAGATGTAGAGCATCAGCGGAGCAACTACATAGCTGGACAGGGTTAGCAGCCACCTTGCCATCAGAGCTAGAAACGCCACAAAGAGAGAAATCGGGAAAAGAACAATTTTCTTCAGCATAGACATCATATCAAGCACTTCCTTTCTGTTCGCCCTTATTATAAAGGTATCGACTACTACGTTGCAAGGATGTCAAGCATTATATGTACACCCGCAGTCCTCCAACTGCGGGAAAAAATTTTAGAGTTCAGCCAGCCGGGAAAGGATCTGCCGACCAATCTCAATCAGCTCATCCAGCCGATGCCGCAAATCTTCAATGTCTGCAGCATAAAGCTGATTGCTTTCATTCACACGTTTTGCCACCTGATTCAGATTGTTGCTGCAATTCTGAAGCAGGTACGACATCCGGCGCAACTGCGGCAGATCAAGGTTCAGGCAGTAGCCGTCCAGTGCCATCTTACGGATATAGGCACTCAGGCTGCGGATGCCCATGCCCAGCATTTTCTCATAAATGCGGTTCTTCTCGGCTTTTGTGGTTCTCAGGATAATGATTTCATTCCGCTTTTCCCTCACCGGGCATCACCGTCCCTATCCAGATAGCTTTTGAAGGGCTTCACCGGCTCCGGCTTATCCGACTTTTCTTCCAGAGCCGCCAGCACCGAGGGGCGGCGAGGCTCATCCTCCTGTTCCTCCTCGTCCTGTTCCGGCTCATGGTGCTTTTCGTCCACATCCAACTGGGCGTTTAATTCTGCAAGTCGTGCAGACTTCTCTGCCAGTTCGTCCTCCTGAGGGAAGGGCTTTTCCACCTCGATTTGTGCCGCCGCCTGCTGCTGATGCAGGGTGGTCAACTCATTCTCCGCGGCAGTGATGCGCTCCGGGAAGCTGTTCAGGGCGTTGTCCAGACGAGTGATGTTGCCCAGCGGGTCGGTGCCCAAGGGCACCGTGTACTTCCGTTGCCCTTTCAAAAGTGCCTGATACTCCGTGCGGAAAGCATCGAACCGCAGAGAAAGCTCAAAGCCCCGGTAGCTGCCGATGACTTTTTCTTCGGCGTTGGGCAATTTGGAACAGGCAAGCACCAGACGCTCACCGGCGGTCTTTTTCTCGTCGTAGGTTACGCCCTTGATGGTCATGCCGCAAAACTCCTCCTTGCCCTGCGGATGGGCGGCGGCAAGCTGTGCATCCGATTTCAGCCCGGCAATGTGGGCGTTCGTTTCCTGAATGTCAGCCGGGAATTTGGTCAGCAGCTTGTCCTGCAAGCGGAATTTCTGGCTCTGGTGGTCGGCTTTCAGCACCTTCAGCTTGGCGACCTGCACATCCAAGTCCATCTTCTCCTTGATGAGCGGATTTCCGGCGCACAGCGCCTTGATCTCCGCATAGGAAAGTGCCTGCTCGTCCACGTCCTCGCAGGAGCGCACCGGAGATTTGGAAGTCATGATTTGGCTGATGAATCGCTGTTTATTCTCAAGGGTCTGAAACAAGTACGAGTCAAATGTCCCTTCCGTGACGTAATTGAACACCTTGACTTCCTTATTCATATTGCCCTGTCGGATGATGCGACCATTGCGCTGGGTCATGTCGCTGGGTTTCCAGCCAACGTCCAAGTGATGCACCGCCACAAGTCGGGATTGCACGTTGGTGCCCGCTCCCATTTTTGCCGTACTTCCAAGCAAAACTCGCACATCACCGGAGCGCACTTTGGAGAACAGCGCCGCCTTTTTTGCTTCGGTGTCTGCGTTGTGGATAAACTCGATTTCGTTTTCCGGCACACCGGCAGCGACCAACTTCTTGCGAATATCCTCGTAGACGTTGAAATTGCCATCGTTTTTCGGGGTCGAGAGGTCGCAGAACAAAAGCTGGGTCAACTTCTGGTCTTTGCCCTCCTCCCAGATCTTCAGCACGTTCTGCACACAGACGTTCAGCTTGCTGTTTGGGTCATCCGGCAGCATGGGGTTCATCAGGCGCACGTCCAAGCCAATTTTTCTGCCGTCATTGGTGACGCAGAGCATATTGTCCACGGACGCATCTACGATGCCGGAGTGGATATCTGCGGCACGTTTGCTCAGTTCTTGCACCATTTCCTTTTGAATTTCGGACGGTTTCGCCACCACGGTCTCAAACTTCGCTTCCGGCACAGGCAAGTGGAGCTGGTCGGATGTTTTAATGTCCGCAACCTCCTTGAACATGGACATCAGCTCCGGGAGATTGAAGAACTTGGCAAATCTCGTCCTCGCCCGATACCCTGTACCTTCGGGCTGGACTTCGTCAAGAGGTTTTCGGTAATTTTTCTAAATTCATCAGGTTGTCTGCAAGGAAGTCCCGTGTGACCTCGTGTCTGCACATATCCTTGAACATCTTTTCAATCGGTTTTTTGGCGGTTTCGGACTGCTTCACGCACACAATAAAGGTGGTTTTGCCAATCTGCACCGAATAACTCGAATTCTGATTTTCCATTCGATTTCTCCTTTTATCGTCATTTTCCAAATTTGGCTGGCAGACTGGCAACTGTGGGTGTACCATGATTTTCTTGCCAGCCAAAATTTTCTGCCAGTCAAATGGCTTATTCCATCCAAAAGACCTTCTTGCGGCCTTCCACGATCTTGCTTTTCAGGGCATCGCCCAGTTCCCGTTTGGCATCTCGGACGGTTCGGCCGGGAATGCCCCTTTCCAGAGCCGCCTTGTCGATGTCCTCGCTGAGCACCTGCTTTCCTCCGGCAAGCAGGGTGCAGATCAGGTCTTTGGCTTGCTGGGTCTTGGTTTCCCGCTGCGGCTCGATGCCGGACAGCATCTCGTCTGCGGTAATGTCGTACTCACCGACCCATCGGAAGCCGCCCTCGTCCCCCAGAGAGAACGCCAGCGACACACCCGGCGGGGCAAGGGAACTTTTCTCGTGGGTCAGGATGCGCATGGTTGGGTCGTGCTTCAACTTGCCGATGAACATGACGCTGCGCACGGCGGCGGCAATGTCGATGGAGCCGAGACCCCGCTGCAGGCTCTGCATTCCGGCGGCTTTGTTCAGGTGCCCGATCAGCAAAATAGCGCAGCCTGTTCGCTGCGCTACCTGTCCCAGCCGCATGAAGATGGGCCGGACTTCGTTCGCCCGGTTCATGTCCACATCGGCACCGAGATACGCCTGGATCGGGTCGATGATGACCAGTCGTGCGTTGTTCTCAACAATGGCTTTTTCAATTCGTTCATCTGAAAGGGTGAGCTGCACCTCGCTGTCGTCAATGACCAGCACCCGGTCAAGGTCTGCACCCGCCTCGATCAGGCGGGGCTTGACCGTATCGCCCAGACCGTCCTCGGCGGTCTGGTAGATCACGTTGAACGGTTCCAGCCGTTCCATGTTTGGTAGCAGCTTTCCGTTGGTACAGGCGGCGGCAAGGTGCATGGCAAAATACGTTTTACCCTCACCGGGATTGCCTTGCAGCACGCTCAACTTCCCGAACGGAAGATACGGTTTCCAGAGCCAGTCCACCGGGGTCAGCTCCACATCGCTCATGCGGATGATCTTCACCGTTTCCGGTTTTGACGGCTCTTTCAGCACGATGCTTTTGAAATAATTGCGGTTCTGGATCTCTGCCCGGTGGACAAGAACTTCGTTCCAGTCCTTCATGCAGGGCTGGATGCGGGTTACGCTCACGGTGTCCGGCAGCAGCCCCGCCAGCCGCTTGCAGGCATCCTCTCCGGCTTTGTCGGCATCCAGACAAAGGAACACCCGCTCCACATCCGGGCGTTCCGAGAGAAATTGCCGCAGCGCCTTGCCCGACACCCCGCCCAGCGACAGATAATTATGCTGCTGCCAGTTTTTCGGGAACAGTTCGATGAAGGACAGCAAGTCGATGGGGGCTTCAAAGACCAGCAACTGCTTGTCGGTGCCACGATGGGCAAAGCCAAACGCCTTTTCTGCACCTGCTGCATCCTGCCGGAACTTTTCCCGAATCCCACGGCTGCTTGCGTAGCGGGGATGCCCGTCTGCATCTCGCCCCACAAAGACCACGTTGTGGTGGGCGGCGTCTTCGTAAATATCTCCGGCGGCGATGAAGAAGTTCACCAGCGAGGGACTGAGTTTCCGTTCCTGTGTCAGATAATTCATGATGTTGGCGTTGGTGACGCTCCGCAGCGGCAAGCGAAACGCCGGAGAGGGGGCGGGGTCAGCCTCCGGCTGGGCTTCGCCCGGCTCTCCGGTCAGCATCTGCACCGCTTCGGGGAAGGACTTGCCGTAAAATTCCATCACGAAATCCACCGGAAAGCCGCCCTTGCTCTGGCTGTGCCGGAACCATTTGTTGCCGCAGACGGTCAGGCTGTCGTGGGCTTTCCAGCGGTACTCTTTTCCGCTGCGCACCAGCGTTTCGCCCTGCGCCCGGAGAAATTTTTCCAGATCCACCGCATTGGCTTTGTCGATCTGGGTTTGGGTGTAGGTCATGTTGCTCCCTCCTTAAAGCTCCTGTGTGTGATTCTTCTGCTCGGTTTTCTTCTGGAATTGCGCTGCCTTGGCTTCGTCCAGCTTTTTCAGCACCGATTCCTTCTCTGGGGTCTTACCGCCCGGTGCGGAAAGCTGCTGCTTATTCAGCACCATGTCGATATACTTTCGCACATTTTTCAGTGCAGAGATGTCCGGCTGCAAGGTTTCCAGTTGGGTGCGCAGCTCTGCGCTGCTCGATTGCAGCGCAGAAAATTCGGCATCCAATGCCGAAAAATCCACCGCTGTGCTGCCGTTCAGCTTCATCAGAGTGCGGACGGCTTTGTTGAATGATTCCAACTCGTCCTTGTGCTGGGCGGCGTAAGCGTCCTTGGTCAACTTGAAGTTCTTCTTGATAAAGGTGTCGTGGATGGGCTTCAGCTTGGCATGGACGGCAGCAGCGTCCCTGATCTGGGCGATTGTCCGCATACGGTTTTCGTTCTGCTTCAACTGCCCGCGGAGAGGAGCAGCGGTCTGGTTTAAGCTGTCAATGGCTTGGTTCAAATCCTCAATGGTGTTCAGGGAATGGGCTTTCAGATAGTCCACAGCCCGTTTGACTTCCTCAAAGTCCCGGGCAGTGCATTTCAGTTTTGCCTTGCCAGACCAATCGCTGCGCTGCTCGTTGCGGAGGTTGAAGTAGTCCACCAGCAGGTCGGATAGCGTTGGCTCTTTCGCCTTTTCCAGAGCGTCCAGAAGAAGCTGCTTCTTTTCGTTCAGGTCTGCGATCCAGCGTTGCAGCCCACGGATGGCGCTGCGGATGGACTGCATCAGGCTGTTGGCGGCTCGAATATCTCGGTTCAGGTTGCCGAGAAAGGTTTCCACTCCACGCTTTTCCATCTGGTGTGCAGCGGGGCCGAGATGCACGGTCGGTATCTGCTGGACGCCCTGTCGCTCAAAGGAGCGCAGGTCAACACGTTCTGGTCTGCCAGCGGCTTCCAGATAGCGGTTGGTGATGGTTTCCCAGCTATGCCGCCAGATTTCGGCGTACTTCTGGTCGTTCCAGTCTACAGTGTTTTCCTTGTGGCACTTCCAGTTGCCAGAAGGAAGCCGAATGCGCTCACCGTTTTCGTCAAGGTCGTATACCTTTCGGGCTTTCGGGAGCCACTTGCCGTGTTCGTCCATTGCCCGGATGGTCAGCAGAATGTGGGCGTGTGGGTTTCCATCGCCCTTGTCGTGGATGGCAAAGTCAGCGATCATCCCTTTGGAAACAAACTGCTCGTTGCAAAATTCTTTGAGCATGGGAAGATACTGTTCCTTCGGCACCTCTACCGGGAACGCCAGCACGATGCGCCGGGCAAGCTGGGAGTTCCACTGGTTCTCCACAGCTTCTACGGCGTTCCAGAGGGTCGCCCGGTCTGCATATCCGGGCGGCGCATAGGATGGCAGCATGATCTCGGCGTGGACAAGCTCTTTCTTCTTGTTGTAGAATTTTGTTCTCTGGTCGTACTCGCTGAACAGCCGTTCGCCGCTTTGGTAAGCGGCCCCGGCAACAGCGGACTTCCCTTGGCTGCGCTTGACGATGGTAATTTTGAAATGCGGACACGGAATAGGCATCACCCCCAAACAAAAAGACCGCCCAGCAAGATTGCTCTTGTGAACGGTCTGGAATCGTATTCGGTTGTGCTCGCCGCCTTGGACCGGAGTGCCATGCGCTTCGGTCTTAGGCGGGAGCCGCAAAAGGATAGCTGCAAAGCAGCGCAAGGAAAATGCAGTTTTCCTTGGGATGGAATCGGGCTGGCGCACAAACGCCAGCTTCGATTTCATCGAGCCGTCTGCAAGACCGCAATTTCACCGGAACGGTGTATAATTGCGCCCTTTATTCTAAAGGGTTTTGGACGTTGCTGCGTTCGTGAACATCATGCACCATCTTTGCAAGTGCCAGCACGACTTCCGGTTGACGGAACGAGATTTTCAGAAGCTCCATCACCTGATCGTCGGTCAATTCTCCCGGACAGATCAGAAAACTTTCCAGCATTCCGGCACGGGTACAAAGACGATGCACACGCTCTCTCCGATTCAGTTCCGACATCTGGCGTTCAAGGATTTTCTCCCGGTGCTGGCAAGAGCGCAGCTTCTGTTCGGCTTTGGCTTTTTCACTGCGGAGGTAGGCAAGGTCGGTTTTGGGGTGGGTCAATGGCATCACGCTCCTATTGCGCTCATTAGACTGCACTACAACAGATTTTTCGCTTAACAATACTGATACTCAAAAAATCATTTGATCATTTTCATCAAAATGAAATTTACTTATATTTGCAGTATTAACCGAATCACATATTGGTTGATGATTCAAATTTACATTTTTCAATACTAAATCAACTATATTC
>NZ_DAWCVJ010000024.1:0-33345 GCF_052358865.1 Faecalibacterium sp. | reverse complement strand
ACCCCTCCCTGCCTCTGGCCCGCGCGGAGCGCAAGCCATTTGACCGAAAGAAAAACTTAATCCGCGCTACCAGCGCGAGAACCTGCTTAAAAAACCGGCCCTACTGCAACAGCGCTTTAATCCGCGCCACCAGCGCGCACGCCTGCTTAAAAATACTGCGCAAACCCTTACCGCTTCGCCACCGCCATCAGCGCCCGATTCTCAAGCAGGATGCGCAGCAGCACCGTATTCACTGCGGTGAGCACCAGCGCATTCGGGATGCGGGCCACCAGCACTGCCCACGCATAGCCGTAGAAGATGTGGAGCGCCAGCGAATTGATGACCATGGAGCCGACGAAGTGGGCTGCAAGCACGCTGCACCACAGCCGGTTGCCGGTGCGCAGATGCGAAAGCTTCTGCCAACCCAAGCCCCCTACAAGGCCGATGGCGGCCGCGCCCAGCGTGATGAGCGGATTGATGGCATAGCCCGCCAGCACGCCGCCGATGATGTCGGCCACCATGCCCACGACGAAGCCCGCCCACGGCCCAAAAAGGATGCCCGCCAGCAGCACCGGCAGGCTGCCGAGGTTGAACCGGACAAAGCCGGTGGAGATGCTCAGCACCCGGGAAAAGACGATGCTCATGGCAATGAGCAGGGCCATTGCCGTCAGGGTGCGCACGGAGATCTTCGAATGGTTGTTCATATCAACTGTCCTCCTGTTTTTTCAGGAACTCGCGGGAGGGCAGAATGAAACGCCCTCCCCTGTGACAAACCGCACAAAGGAGGGCGTGAGTTCAACAAACTTCACTTCCGAGCGACGCCGTGCAGACAGCATCGCCCGCACCCAAGTCCATGCAGCAGCGGGATGCAGGCCATGCACCGCGGGTCTCCCTTCGTCCGCAGCACAACTCCCCGTTGATGCGGCACTTGACGCACATGGCCTTACTCTGTTGATACTGTTATTATATGCCTTTTTTCGCTCGGTTTCAATCACGGGATGCAACAGGTTTACTAAAACAAAGCCTTTGAATTTATCACATATGTCCAAAGCCTTTCTTTTTCGGCCCAAACGTGATAAGATGGACTTACTATTGAAAGGGACTTTCCTGTCCCGGAAAGGATTTTCTCGATGAAATTCAGTGAGATGACCTATACCCGCCCCGACATCGACGCACTGCTGGCCCGCTGCAAGGAGCTGACGGCAAAGGCCGCAGCCGCCGACAGCGGCGAGGCCCTTGTGGAGACCTATTACGAGCAGAGCCGCGCTTTTGCCGACTACACTACCGCTGCGAACCTCGCCAATATCCACTACACCTGCGACACCCGCGACGCCTACTGGAAGGCCGAACAGGATTTCTTTGACGCCAACGGCCCGGCTGTGTCCAACGCCAGCGTCGAGATCAGCCGCGCTTTCCTTGCCAACCCCCATGTAGATGCCCTGACGGAGGCCTTCGGCTCCACCTGTGTGGCCGGCATGAAGAACGCCGTGCTCGGCATGGACGAGCGCACCGTAGCGCTGCAGCAGGAGTACAACGCCCTCGTCAGCACCTATCAGCAGATCTACGGCGGTGCGCTGGTGGAGTTCGACGGCCGGCAGCTTACCATCCCCCAGCTCGGCCCCTACAAGGAGAGCACCAATGCCGCCACCCGCCGCGCCGCCTATGAGGCCGAGGCCGGCTACTTCGACGCCCACCGCGCCGAGCTGGACGAGCTGTACACGAAGATCGTCAAGAACCTGAACCAGCAGGCTCAGGTCATGGGCTATCACGACTACAGCGAGCTTTCCTATGTGCGGATGAACCGCATCGGCTACGGCCCCGAGGACATCAAGCGCTTCCGCGAGCAGGTGGCCCATGACATCGTGCCTGAGCTGCAGAAAGTCATCGCCCTCAAGAACAAGCGCACCGGCATCCAGCACCCCACCTTCACCGACCTGCCCTTCGCCTTCCGGGACGGCAACCCCAAGCCCATCGAGGGCTACGATGCCCGGATGGCCGCTGCCCGCACCATGTACCACGAACTCAGCCCCGAGACGGCGGAGTTCATCGACTTCATGCAGGACAACGAGCTGTTCGACGTCGAGAGCCGTCCCGGCAAGATGTCCGGCGGCTATATGACCAGTCTGCCCTCTTACAAGGCGCCCTTCATCTTCGCCAACTGGAACAACACCTCGGCTGACGTAGACGTGCTGACCCACGAGTGCGGCCACGCCTTCGAGGGCTATGTCGCCGAGCGCGACCCCAAGATCCCCGCCGACCTCGAGTGCCCCGGCATGGAGAGCGCCGAGATCCACTCGATGGCGATGGAGTTTCTCACCGCGCCGTGGCATCACCTGCTCTTCGGCAAGGATACGGACAAGTACGCCCTGCTCCACGCCGAGGACAGCTTCCTCTTCCTCGCCTACGGCTGCGCAGTGGATGAGTTCCAGCACATCATGTATCAGAATCCCGACCTCACCCCCGACCAGCGCAACCAGACTTGGCTGGAGCTGGAGCACAAGTACCGCCCCTGGATCGACTTCGACAATCTGCCCTTCTATGGCCGCGGTGCGGGCTGGCAGCGTCAGCTCCACATCTACGAGTGCCCCTTCTACTATATCGATTACTGCCTGTCCACCATGGCCGCGCTGCAGTTTTTCCTGCTGAGCCTCCACGACCAGAAGGACGCATGGGAGCGCTATCTGCGCCTCGTCCGCCGCGCCGGTACTGCCAGCTACACCGAGCTGTGCGAGACCGCTGGTTTGCAGGTGCCCTTCCGCGACGGCTCTATCAAGGCCATCGCCCAGCAGATGAGCCAGTGGATCGCAGAGCATCAGGTCTGACCGCCCAGCCCTCTCAGGCGCTTTGCTCATCCGCCGCAAAGCAGCAGCTTTTCTCTTGAAAATGGCAGATGTATCCTGTATTATAGAGCTATATCATGCCATTTGCGGCAAAAGGAGCGGTAGTTATCATGTCAGAAAAGAAAACCAGCGGCATCAAAAAGTTCTTTGATGAGTTCAAAGCCTTTGCCATGCGCGGCAATGTGCTCGATATGGCAGTCGGTGTGGTCGTCGGCTCGGCCTTTACCGCCATCGTCAACTCTCTGGTGAACGACATCATCTCCCCCATCATCGGCCTGTTCTTCAACGCCGATTTCTCGGATGTCGTCATCCAGATCGGCGATGTGGGCATCGGCGTGGGCTCCTTCCTCAACGCCGTTATCAACTTCCTCATCGTGGCCTTCGTGCTCTTCGTGACCATCAAGGCCATCAATGTGCTGCACAAAAAGCCCGTGGAGGCCCCGAAAGAGCCTACCACCAAGAAGTGCCCCTACTGCCAGAGCGACATCGCCATCAAGGCCGTCCGCTGCCCCCACTGCACCTCAAAGCTCGAGGGTTTCCCCGAAGCAAAGCAGTGAGCTTTCCCGCATTTTCCCCGGCGCTGTCCGTTTTCCGGACGCCGCCGGGGCTTTTTTGCGCCTTTTTTGAAGATCTCAAAAGAAAATCAGAATTTTTTCGAAAAAAGTATTGCTTTTTCGGGAAAGTCATGGTATTATATCAGAGTCGTCACGACGCAATAGAATATGGACGGTTAGCTCAGCTGGTAGAGCATCTGCTTGACGTGCAGGAGGTCACAGGTTCGAGTCCTGTACCGTCCACCATACAGTTCGTACTCGAACCCGATTCTTTACGAGAAAGGGTTCGGGTACGTTTTTTGTTTATCGGAGGTTCTGCGGAAGGACTACTCGGAACGGTAAACGAGCAAAGGCAGGGTATCATCGTGGTGATGGTATTCTGCCTTTTGTTTTGCGGGATCAAGGTCGCTTTGTGCGAACTTGATCGCCACCTATATGGCGCATTGATGGCAATTGCTGCGTACGTGCGTACCGGGAGCCTGTACACCTCTGACAAGGTGTAACACACTAGACTTTGTGCCAAAGTCTGTGTGCCAAGGGGCCAAGCCCATTAGAATCCCTGCGGAGCGTGTACGCACGTACGCAGAAAAATGGCAAAATTTCACTATATCGGGGTGTTCTTTCATGGAGGAGTGTGGTATACTCGGCTTAGTTCAACAAATAAGAATTTAACGGAGGAAAAATAAAATGAGTAAAGCATATGAATTTTTGAAAGAATGTGGTGCATTTTTTGTATTGTCTATAAATGGTGACTATCCAGCAGGTAGACCTTTCGGTGCAGTAATGGAAGTTGGAGATGATTTATACTTATCTACAAATGACATGAACGATGCTCACAAACAGATGCGAGAAAATGAGCATATTCAGATTGTCGCAAAGAAAGCAGAATCAAGGGAATGGATTAGAATTACTGGTATAGCAACAGAATGTGATAATCAAGCGTTAAAGCAAAGAATGCTTGAAGAATGTCCTATTTTACAACAGAGATTTGGTGCGGTAGGAATGGAACATTTTATTATGTTCAAAGTAAAAGTAGAGAATGTAGAAATAAAGTAAAATTCGCGTTTGTGGAGCGAAGCGGAACAATGAAAGCCCCAGTGGGGCTTTTAAGTGACAGAACGGTCTTGCGGCAACAAGATGGAGGGGTCTCGCCCCGACAAGTTCCAGTTTGCTGTACTCGTTCCTAGCAGGGTTTGGGGCAGGCACGCCCCAACAAGAAGCTGTCCCAAAGGGGCAAGAATTTTCAAGAATTGAAAATTTGTGGCCACGGGACGATTCTTGCTCTCACCTTTTTCGCTGTGTTTCGCAATTTTCACATTTCAATCTGCTCGCAGATTGTTGACAAGCTGCGCTTGACCCGATACTATAAAGGCAAGTCGAATACGCGCCAAGGAGGTGCAACCATGACCGCTGTAATCTACGCCCGCTATTCATCTGACAGCCAGCGCGAAGCGTCCATTGAAGGACAGCTGCGCGACTGCAAGGACTACGCCGAGAAGAACGGCATCACCGTGGTCGGCACCTACATTGACCGTGCCTACTCTGCCAAAACGGATGACCGCCCAGACTTTCAGCGGATGATCAAGGACAGCGGAAAGAAAATCTTCGATGTAGTTCTGGTCTGGAAGCTGGACCGCTTTGCCCGGAACCGATTCGATGCCGTGAACTACAAGTACCAGCTGGAAAAGAACGGTGTCCATCTGGTGTCTGCCATGGAACCCATCTCGCAGGGGCCTGAAGGCATTATGGTGGAGAGTATGCTGATTGGCATGGCGGAATACTATTCCGCCGAACTCGCCCTGAAAGTGGCGCGCGGTGAGCGCGAAAACGCCCTCCAGTGCAAGTACAACGGCGGTGTGGTGCCGCTGGGCTTCACCATCGGCAAGGAGGACAGGCTG
Source organism: Faecalibacterium sp. (assembly GCF_052358865.1). Lineage (NCBI taxonomy): Bacteria > Bacillati > Bacillota > Clostridia > Eubacteriales > Oscillospiraceae > Faecalibacterium > Faecalibacterium sp. The sequence continues at coordinate 28,074 of NZ_DAWCVJ010000024.1, read as the reverse complement.
TACCATATCGACCCGGAAACGGCTCCCATCGTGCAAGAGATCTTCACCCGGTACGCCGACGGCGAACCGGCTGAGAAGATTGCAGCATCCCTGAATGAGCGCGGCCTGCGTACCCGCACCGGGAAGCCGTTCGTAAAGAACAGCTTCTTCCAGATCTTCCGCAACCGCCGCTACATCGGCGAATACCGCTACAAGGACATTGTGACGCCGGGCGGCATTCCGGCTATTGTTGACCAGGATTTGTTCGACCGGGTGCAGCAGCGTTTCGAGCAGAACAGGATCGCCCACGGTCGGCCTGCAAAAGAGGATGTGAGCTATCTGCTGACCACCAAGCTGTTCTGTGGCAAGTGCGGCACCCTGATGGGTGGCGAAAGTGGCACCAGCCACATGGGAAACACCTACTATTACTACAAGTGCGGCAACGCCAAACGCCACGGCAAGGCGCACTGTGACCTGAAAGCCATCCGCAAGGAGCCGTTGGAGCGGTTCGTGGTGGACACCGCCATTAAGGTGATTTTTAGCGACGAAATCATCGAACGGCTGATAGATTTGGTCATGGAAGCCCAGCAGCAGGAGAACACCCGGCTGCCTGTTCTGAAAGAGCAGCTCCGGGATACGGAGAAACGGCTCGCAAACCTTCTGGAAGCCATTGAACAGGGCATCCTGACCCCGACCACCAAGCAGCGGTTGGACGAGCTGGAAGCCCGGAAAGAAGCCCTGAACACCAGTATTCTGGAGGAAGAACTGAAAAAGCCCGTCCTGACCCGTGAGTGGATTCGGTTCTGGCTTGAAAAATTCCGCAAGGGTGACGTGGGCAGCACGGAACACCAGCGGCAGATCATTGATACCTTTGTCAACTCGGTCTACGTCTTTGATGACCGGGTCGTGCTCAATTTCAACTTCACGGACGATGCTAAGACGGTCACTCGTGAAGAGGTTTTAGGTTCGAGTGCTGTGGACAATGCTCCACCAAACGTAGGTCACTGGTATTTGTCCAGTGGCCTTTTTGTTTTATTCACGAATTTAGGCAGCAAAGGAAGTTAAGCGTAAAAAATAGGTGACCGCCAGCCATCTGATTTAACATGTAGGGAATATATAACGCTTCGTTCAACGAGTGTATATAAATGAAGGATAGCGATGCCATATGGACACAGATACCCGAAATCAAATGATCCTTATCAAAGGCAAGGACCAGACAGATTGTGTTGCAAGCTTCCGATTCTGCAATGGAATGTGTGAAGTAATCTATGTTAGCACCCCCAATAAGACCTATCGTTTTCAAGACAGAAATGTCAAGGTGCTTTCACTGCAAAAAACAATTGACCCAGACAGTGTTATTGTAATCGCAAAGGGGAAGAAACTTAATACAGTCCAAGCGATTTTAGATTTTGGAGCGTATTATCGACTTCTTTTTGACAAAAAACTTCCACTGTCTTTTCCAAAAGATGATGTGGAACTTCAGCCAAACTGTTTGGCAGATACCAAAAATAAAGAAGTCTTCCGCTATTTTACAGAAACAGCTGAAGCCGTTAGTTTAGTAACAGAAAACGGACTCAATATTTTACGTTTGCAGTATAGTAAAATTTCCAAGGTCAGTGATGACACTGTGCTAGCGAATTATCTTGACCCACAGAAGAGCCAAACCATGTCGGAGAGTCCCTCAACGATAATTTATCCCTTTGGACTTAATCAAAGCCAAAAAACGGCAGTAGAGCAGGCTCTCTCGTCCAAAATCAGCATTATTCAAGGCCCTCCCGGAACAGGTAAGACGCAAACGATTCTAAATATTATTGCAAATGTTGTTCGAGACAAGAAAACCGTTGCAGTTGTTTCCAACAACAATTCAGCAACGCATAATATTGCAGAAAAGCTAGAAAAGAAAGGCATTTCGTTCTTAACAGCATTTTTGGGAAGTCTGTCAAACAAACAGAAATTTCTTGCAGATCAGTCAGGTATTTATCCGAATATGGAGGAGTGGGAACTACCGCCGGACGAACGGCAGCAGTTGGAACAAGAAATTACAGCACTTTCACAAGAATTAAATCTAATGCTCACTGCAAAAAATCGTATTGCGAAAATTGAGCAGGAGCTTTTACAGTTGAATCCGGAAGAACACTATTTTAAGGAATATTATTCTACCTATCACGAAGAGCCAATAGTCAATTTAGATTGGTTCTCATCTCAAAAAATATTGGAGCTCTGGCTGGAATTTGAACATTTTATAGAGCAGAAAAAGCGGCTGGGTCTTTTACAAAAACTGTCCATTATATTTCGGTTTAATCGTGATGCAGTCAAACTATTTGTAAACCCGCCCGAGTTAGTAATTCCTTATTTGCAGAACCAGTTCTATCTTACCAAAAGGCGGGAGTTGGAAAACGAAAGGCAGAAACTTACACTCAAGCTGCGGCAATATGCTTTTGACGAGAAAATGAATGAATTGACGCAAAAATCATTTCAACTATTCAAAGCAGAGCTGGCAGCGAAATATGAATGGAAAACCAACCGCAGACGATTTGAAAGCAATGACTTTCGCCGAAATTCAGACGAATTTACGCATGAGTACCCTGTGATTCTCAGCACAACGTATTCGATAAAGGGGACACTAAGTTTAGACTATGTTTACGATTACCTCATCATAGATGAAGCATCCCAAGTCGATTTAACTACGGCTGTTCTGGCATTTTCCTGTGCACGAAACATTGTGATTGTAGGGGACTTGAATCAATTGCCCAATGTCTTGTCTGAGGCAGATATTCAACGAAGTGAAACGATATGGCAGACCTATTCTCTGGCTGAACGCTATCACTTTTCCACACACAGCCTGCTCTCTTCTGCATTGGAGACATGGCCAACTGCCCCGGTCACGCTGCTTCGGGAACATTATCGCTGTCATCCTAAGATCATCAACTTCTGCAACCAGAAATTCTATGCTGGTCAACTGATTATAATGACGGAGGACAATAATGAACCAGATGTGTTGACTATGTATCGAACAGCCGCCGGAAACCACGCACGTGGGCACATCAACCAACGTCAGATTGATGTCATTCAGCAAGAAATTCTCCCGCAGCTCCGTCGGCAGAATTATCAAAGCATCGGGATTATCACGCCATATCGAGATCAAGCCGCTGCCATTCGGAAACAACTTGGAGGCTACTATGAAGTAGATACAGTCCATAAATTCCAAGGACGTGAACAGGATGCTATTATTTTGACCTCCGTTGACAATATAATTACGGATTTTGTGGATGACCCACATATGCTAAACGTGGCAGTTTCTCGGGCAATCCACTCGCTTACCGTTGTCACATCACAAGACCCTCGCAATGACCGTACAAACTACGGTGATTTGACACGGTACATCGAATACAACAACTTTGCCGTTATTCAAAGTCAGGTCTACTCCGTGTTTGATTTGTTATATCAAGGATATGCTGAACAGCGCAAAGCATATTTGAGAAAACGCAAACGAATATCTGAGTATGACTCGGAGAACCTTATGTACTCTGTGATTCAAGAGATTTTATCAGATAAATTGTTTTCCTCCATTGGCTGCGCTGTACATGTTTCGCTCGCAACATTAATCAGAGATTACAGCCAGTTGACGAAGGAAGAGACTCGGTATGCCCGGAATTTGTCAACTCATGTTGACTTTCTGATGTTTTATAAAATGGATAAGCTGCCTATTTTGGCAATCGAAGTGGATGGAACAAGTTTTCATCGGCCAGGAAGCCAACAATCCATACGGGATGAAAAAAAGAATCGAATCCTCGAAAAATGCGGCATCCCGTTGCTGCGGCTTCGTACAGATGGCAGTAATGAGAAGGAGAAGATTCGTGCTACTTTAAAAGAATGTGGAACACCAGCGGCAGATCATTGATACCTTTGTCAACTCGGTCTACGTCTTTGACGACCGGGTCGTGCTCAATTTCAACTTCACGGATGATTCCAAAACCATCTCCCGTGAAGAGGTGTTGGGTTCGAGTGCTGTGGACAATGCTCCACCACAAATCCTCAAACCAAACGGTTTGGGGATTTTTTGTTTGCTGTAGCGCCGCCAAGGCAGATGTGATATACTCGGCGTAGCAAATCGGAATTTGTGGAGATGAAATTATGAATCGCAGTGAATTAGAAGCATTTATAATAGAAACATATAACGCTGACAGAGATTATCCGTGGCTCAAATATCCCAATCATGAAGTGTTCCGGCATTGCAGCAATCAGAAGTGGTTTGCACTCATTATGGATTTGCCAAAAAGCAAACTGGGATTGCAGGGAGTAGAATTGTTAGATGTGGTCAATTTCAAATGTGACCCGCTTTTGATCGGCTCATTGCGAGAGGAGCCCGGTTTCTTCCCAGCGTATCACATGAACAAAGATAGCTGGATCACAGTTACATTGGATGGTAGTGTTCCAGATGACAAAATCAAAATGTTGCTTGATATGAGTTACCAAGCAACGGCATCCAAAACTCGCAAAAAGAAGTGCTGACAATTCCAGTTTGCCGTACTCCTTCCCAGCATAGTCTGCGGCCGCCACATCCCAACAGACAAAACGAGAGGCAGACGCCCCACACAGGAGCGTCTGCCTCTCGTTTTGTTCCGGGCTGTTGCAGAGCAGCCCAATTTGGAAACCCAGTGATAAAAGGAGAACGGGGGAAATCGTTTAAAGGCTGATGTCCTTGCCGCCGTTGAGCTTGCTGAAGGCCAGCAGAGAGATGACGGTCAGGATGGTCATGATGGTGGACAATGCGGCTGCAGTGCCGTAGTTGCCGCGGATGACCTCGGTGTAGATGGCCACCGTCAGGGTCTTAGTCTTGCCGGTATACAGGATGATGGCGGTGGACAGCTCACTGATCATCGTGACCCAGCTCAGGATGGCACCAGAGATGATGCCGGAGGCCATCATGGGCACCGTGATGCGGAAGAATGCCTTCATCTTCGAAGCACCCAGCGAGATGGCGGCTTCCTCGATGCTCATGGGGATCTGCTGCAGAATGGCCACCGACGAGCGGATGGTATAGGGCAGACGCCGGATGATGAGGGCCACCACCATGATGAGCATGGTGCCGCTGATGAGGAGCGGGGGCTTATTGAAGCCGATGAGCAGCGCGATGCCAAGGACCGTGCCGGGCACGATGTAGGGGATCATCGAGAGGATATCCACCACGTTGGTCAGAGCGTTGCGGCGGCGCACCACCAGATAGGCGATGAGGACAGCCAGCAGCACGATGACGACAAGCGCCAGCAGGGGGATGATGATGGTGTTCTGGATGCTGCGGCCCAGCTTGCCGATGGCGGTCTGGTAGCTCTGCAGCGAGTAGCCGTCCACGAAGATCTTGCCCTGCGTGTTCTTGAACGAGGTGTAGATGACGTAGGCCTGCGGCAGAACGGCGATGCCCACCACGAGGTAGACCGCCAGATGCACCAGAGCGTTGATGCCCTTGCGGGCCTCGCGCTCCTCCACGGGGTGCATACTGTTCAGCGCGAAGGCGTTCTTGTTGGAAACGTACTTCTGGACGAGGAAGACCAGCGTGGTGATGACGATGGCGATGACGGCGATGGCGGCTGCAAAGCCGTCGCTGCCGCCGACCTCGTTGATGAACTCAGTGTAGAGGACGACGGGGAAGGTGCGGTAGCCCTCGCCGATGAGCATCGGGGTACCGAAGTCTGCAAAGGAGCGCATGAACACCAGCAGAGCTGCGGCCAGCAGGGTGGGCATGATAAGGGGCACGACTACCTTGAAGAAGCAGGCAATGCCCGAGCAGCCGAGGTTCTCAGCCGCCTCGATGAGGGAGTTGTCGATGTTCTTCAGCGCGCCCTTGGCGTAGAGGAACACCAGCGGGAACAGCTGGAGCGTCATGACCAGCACGATGCCGCCGAAGCCGTAGATTTCCGGGATGGCGATGCCGAAGTTCTTTAAGAAGGTGGTGATGACGCCGCTGCGGCCCAGCAGCAGGATCCACGAGTAGGCACCGATGAAGGGGGCCGACATGGATGCCACCACGATGAGGATGTTCAGCACGCCCTTGCCCTTGATCTTAAAGATCGTGAACAGGTAGGCCAGCGGGGTGCCGATGGCGATGGAGAGCACCGTCGCCGTGATGGACACCTTGAAGCTGTTGATGAGGGTATCGAAATAGTAGCTCTTGGAGAAGAACTTGGTGAAATAAGCCAGCGTGAAGCCGCCGGTGTCGGGGTCCATCACAGACTGCCGGATGAGGTACGCCATCGGGTAAAGCAGGAACAGCGCGTAGAGGGCGATCGTTACCAGCGTGATGGCACCCCAGACATCAAGACGGAACTTATTATTGTTTTTCATAAGCGTCGCTCCTGATGAGATTGGTATCGCCGTCCTTGGTAAAGACGTTGATCTTCTCTTTCTTGACCTTCAGCAGCACCTTCTCGCCCTTCTTGAGGCCCTCGCCGATGGAGGACTCCTCCACGATCTCCACCGAGTCACCCTGATCGGTGTCGATGGTGTAGTGGGTGTTGAGGCCGAGGTAGGTGCACTCCTGCACGGTGCCGTGGATGCCCTCGGTGCCATCCTTGCAGATGATGAACTCCTCCGGGCGGATGGAGCAGCGCACCTCCTGCTCTGCGGCCTTGTCCAGAGCGTCGATGTGCTCATGGTAGCCGTCCGCAAAGGTGATGACGCCGCCCTTGACGTGGGCGTTCACGATGTTGGTGCGTCCGATGAAGGTAGCCACGAAGACATTCTTCGGGCGCTGGTAGATGTCGCGGGGGGGGCCGACGTGCTGGATGACGCCATCCTTCATGACGGCGATGCGGTCACTGATGGCCATTGCCTCTTCCTGATCGTGGGTGACATACACGGTGGTGATGCCCACGCTCTTCTGGGTGTGGCGGATGACGCTGCGCATCTCGACACGGAGCTTTGCGTCCAGATTGGACAGCGGCTCGTCCATCAGCAGCACGTCCGGCGAGATGACCAGTGCACGGGCCAGTGCGATGCGCTGCTGCTGGCCGCCGGACAGCTGGTTGGGCATACGGTCGGCATACTGCATGATCTGCATCAGGTTCAGGAACTCGTCCGTCCGCTTCTTGATCTCGGCCTTGTCCACCTTGCGGTTCTTCAGGCCGAAGGCCACATTGTCCCGGACGGAGAGGTTCGGGAAGATGGCGTAGTTCTGGAACACCATGCCGATGTTGCGCTTGCTGGGGTCCATATCGTTGATCCGCTTCTCATTGAAGAAGATGTCGCCGCCCTCGATGGAGTTGAAGCCTGCGATCATACGGAGAAGGGTGGTCTTGCCGCAGCCGGAGGGGCCGAGCAGGGTGAACAGCTCCCCATCTCCGATCTCCAGATTCAGATCCGGGATGACCGTATTATTCCCGTAGCGCTTTACTGCGTCTTTAACTGATATTCTGCTCATACTAGCCTCCTGCTGCCCTTCGAATTACTTGCTCTGCAGATCGGTGAAGATCTCGGTGTACTTGTCCACCAGCTCTGCCTTGTGGGCGCTGACGTAGGGGATGTCCTCTTCGATGACATTGATGTCTGCCATCGGGGTCATAGCATCGTTGGTGGCGGCGTCCTTCATGACGGGGCGGTTGGTCAGGGTGCTGCCCCAGATGTTCTGTACTTCCTCGCTCAGGATGAAGTCGATGAACAGCTTGGCGTTGTCCATGTTCTTTGCGCCCTTGATGATGGTGGCGGAAGCAGGCAGGAAGACGGTGCCCTCCTTCATGTAGACGATCTTGACGGGTGCGCCGTCCAGAACCAGCTGTGCGCAGGGATCCTCATAGGACAGGCCCACCACATACTCGCCGTCGGCGACTCCCTTGTAGACGCCGCTGGAGCTTTCGCAGATCTTGCCGTCCACGTTCTCGAACAGGTCGTGGACGTACTGCCATGCCTTATCGTCCTCGTAGCCGCCCATTGCCAGCAGCATATTGGTCAGGTGTGCAAAGGCAGAAGAGGAGTTGGCCGGGTCGGCGGTGGCGATTTTACCCTTCAGCGCAGGGTTCAGCAGGTCTTCGTAGCCCTCGATCTTGATGTCGCCGATGAGGTCGGTGTTGACGATGAGGACGCTGCCGTCCAGCACGTTGCCGGTGATGAAGCCGCACTTATTCTTGTAGGCATCGATGACGTTGCCGTCGTTGGCCGAGACATACGGCTCCCACAGATCCTCGTTGGTGTACATCTGCGACCAGGAACCGCCGAACAGGACGTCGGCGTAGGGGTCATTCTTCTCGGACTGGATGCGCTTGACCAGCTCGCCGGTGCCGGCCTGGATCAGCTCGACATTGACGCCGTACTTTTCCTCGAACAGGGGGATGGTGGCGTTCAACAGGCCTTCCGAGTTGGGCGAGTAGATGACGAGGTCGCCGCCGCCCTGTGCAGCAGTACCAGAAGCGGCAGTGGAAGCAGCGGTAGAACCGGCAGAAGAGGTGCTGGCGGAGGAGCCGCCGCAAGCGCTCAGAGCAGCAGAAGCTGCGATAACACCGGTAGCCATCAGGAACGAACGACGAGAAATCTTTTTCATAGTAAAAACCTCCATTTTTTACCTGAAACCTTTCGATAGTCCCATTTTAATGCTTTCCGTACAAAAATAATACTCAATTTGCAGAACAAATGGAAAAAATACCGAACAGGGGCTGTTCGGTATTTTTTCATTTTCTCTTATTTCAGGGTGCTCTGGTACTCCCGCACCGAGCAGCCCATGTATTTTTTGAAGACGTGGCTGAAGTACTTGTACTCGCCGATGCCGCACTCCCATCCGATCTGCGAGATGGGCAGCTCCCCTTTCCGGATGAGTTCAAGAGCGTTCTGGATGCGGCAGCGGTTGAGGTAGTCGATGACCGTCGTGCCAAGCTCTTTCTGGAACTTCTGGTTGATGTACCGCTCCGAGTAGTGGAACTGCTCCTGCAGGTCGGCAAGCGTTATCTTGCTCTGGTAATTCTCCTTCAGATAGGCCACGATGCGCAGCACCAGCGGGTCGGTGACTTTTTCCTCGCTCAGGGGCGGCAGGGCGGTCCGGCTGCGGACGGCCTCCGCCTCATCCTCCCGCTTCTGGAGATACTGGCTGTCCCCCGCAAGGCGGACGGCCTTTTCCAGCGCAGCGCCCATCTCGTCCATGTCGAGGGGCTTGAGCACATAGTCCGACACACCGTTCCGGATGGCCTGCTGGGCATACTCGAACTCCGAGTAGCCCGTCAGGATGATAGCGATGTACTTGTACTCCTCCCGGGTGTCGGCGATCATCTCGAGGCCGTTCTTCACCGGCATGGTGATGTCGGTGATAACGATGTCGGGCCGCAGCTCTGCGATCTTTTCTTCGCCCACTGCCCCGTTCTCGGCCTCCGCTACGACGCTGCACCCATATTCCTCCCACGGCACCGAATAGCGGATGCCCTTGCGGATGATCTCTTCGTCTTCTACCAGCAGAACGCGATACATGGTCTACCTCCCTCCCCGCCGGAGCTTGAGCTTCACCGTAAAGCCCTCGCCCTCGGCGCTGTCAATGGTCAGGCCGCTGTCGCCGCCGTAGCCCAGCCAGATGCGGCGGTTGATGTTTTGCAGGCCGTTGTGTTCAATGTTCACTTCCTCTGAGCGCAGGATGCCCCGCAGCTGTTCCAGCGTTGCTGCGTCCACCCCGCCGCCGTTGTCCTCTACCGTGAAATAGAGCGCGTCTTCCTCCAGCCAGCCCCGCGTCCTGACGTGGATGCGGGGCTTCTTCTGGAAGCCGTATTTGATGCTGTTTTCCAGCAGGGGCTGCAAGAGCAGCTTCGGGATGATGAACTCCATGCAGGCGTCGTCGATGTCCATCTCGTAGGAGAAGTTCGCGCCGAAGCGGGTGGACTGGATAACGAGATAGTCCTGCAGATACTTCAGGTCTTCCCGGACGGTGACGTTATGCTTGGTGTTGTTGATGCTGTAACGCAGGATGCCGATGAACCGCCCGATGAGCTGCTGGGCGCGCTGGGGGTCTGCCGGGATGAGATAGCGGATGTTGTCCAGCGTGTTATAGATAAAGTGGGGATTGATCTGGGCCTGCAGGTTCTGCATCTCCATCCGGCTGTTCACCTCGACGAGATCCATGTTCCGCTGGCTCAGCTCCTGAATGCTGCGCACCATCTTGTTGACCTGATGGGCGATCTCTTCGATCTCGTCACCGGTGTCGATCTCAATGATATGGTCGGGGTCTTTCTTCCGGATGACCCGGATCTCCTGCACGAGGGTGTCCACCGACTTCACCATCTGCTCGGTCATGACGTGCATGATGCGGACGAACATCGCCGACCAGCTCAGGCCCAGCATCAAGATCAGGAACAGCCCCACCAGAAGATAATCGTAGTTCGGGGGCGAGTAGATGAAGGAATAGGCCAGCACCGTGCCGTTTTCCAGCGAGCGGCTGCTGCGCAGATAGCGGCTCCCATCCACCTTCATATACCGCGCCGCGTCGGCGGGACGGTACTTGTTGGCGTTCTTCTGGGAGAGGAAGGAGGCGTTCGAGCAGGCGATGACATCGCCGTTGGGCTTGGTGAGGATGGCGTCGTACTGGTATCGGCTGAACAGTTTCGTCCAGTCGTTCTCGTTCAGATAGACCGCCGCCGCGCCCTGATATTCGCCGTCCCGGTAGAGGGGGTGTATCATGACGTATTCTGAGCTGTTGGCCCGGAAGTGGTAGACCGTGGTGTAGACGGCCCGCATGAGGTGGCAGGCGTTTTCCTCCGCGATGCGGTTGAACTCCTGCCGGTGCAGGTTCATCTCCCCCTCTGAGAAGGTCGTGAACCGCATCTCTCCCTTGGAGTCGGTCAGGATGAGCTGGAGCTCCACAAGGGCCGAGACGTTGTACTGGCTGATGAGATAGCGCAGATTGTCCTGATCCTTCCGCCGGTCGGAGAGGAACAGCTCGGTGTGGTCTGTGTCCAGCAGGAACGCCGCCGTGTCGTTGTACACCTCTTGGAAGGTGGCGGCGACGCCCGCGAGATGGTCTTCCCGCCGGGCGTTCTGGTTCAGGGTGTTCACGGCGGCGATGGCCACGAGGAACAAAAGGCACCCCAGAAGCAGGCTCGTGACCAGCCTGCGGGAAACGCTCCGCTCCAGTTCCCGCCGGAAGCGGCTCTTTTTGTAGGTGCGGTCGGGGGAATGATAGTCCATGCTTCAGCGCTCCTGCCTTTATTTTTTCGGGGCTTCGGCAAACTTTGCCATGCTTCGATTATAATGCCTCCGGACGGATGCGTCAACCGGGCCGCAGTGTTTTCGCTCCCGGGTATAGCGCACTGCCCCGCAGTATGGTATACTCGGAAGCAGACTGGATGATAAAAAAGGAGAACGATCCGATGCAATACTACACCGCCCCCATGGAGGGGCTGACGGACCGCATCTGGCGGCAGGCACATCAGCGCTGGTTCGGCGCACCGGGCGCACCCGCCCGTTATTACGCACCCTTCCTCTCCCCGCCCGAGAACCGGGTGCTCATCAAGAAGAAGATGGCCGAGCTTGACCCGGCGGCGAACCCCGGCGCGCCCGTCATCCCCCAACTCCTCGCCAAGGACGGCGCACTGGCCGCATGGATGGTCACAGAGCTGCGCAGGCTGGGCTACACGGAAGTGAACCTCAACTTCGGCTGTCCCTCCGGCACTGTGACCGCCAAGGGCAAGGGTGCCGGGATGCTGCGGGACCCCGCAAAGCTCGAGGCCTTTCTGGACGAATTCTTTTCCCGGACGGAGGGGCCTGTCTCGGTCAAGACCCGGCTGGGCGTCACCCGTCCCGAGGAGTTCGACGCCATCCTCGATATCTATAACCGCTACCCCATCTGTGAGCTGACCATCCACCCCCGGGTCATGCGCCAGCTCTACCGGGGCGAGGCCGACCGCGCCGCCTTTGCAGCCTGTCTGCCCCGCTGCCGGATGCCCGTCTGCTACAACGGCGACATCACCACCCCGGCCCAGCTGGCCGCGCTGGAGGCAGAGCATCCGACCCTCTCCGGCATCATGGTGGGCCGGGGCCTCATCGCCGACCCGGCCCTGCTGCGGCAGGCCGTGGGCGGTGCCCCTGCCAGCAAAGAAGAGCTTCGCGGCTACCTCGACGAGCTGTATCACGGCTACACCGCGCTGTTCGGCGCGTCCAGCTGCGCCGTCAGCCGGATGAAGGCCCACTGGCACTACCTCATCTGTCAGTTCGAGGGGTCGGAGGCGCTGGAAAAGCAGCTGCGCAAGGCCCGGGAGGGCTGGGAGTATGAGGTGGTCGTGAACCAGATCTTCACTCTTCCTCTGAAATAAAAAAGCCTGCCGCCCCGGAGGGACAGCAGGCCAGAAGGCGAAGGAACCTCAGACGTTCAGATAGCTGCGCAGCATGGCCTGCAGCAGATCGTCACGGTCTACTTTGCGGATAAGGGAACGCGCTCCTTTGTAAGTCGTGATATAGGTAGGATCTTCGGACAGGATATAGCCCACCAGCTGATTGACGGGGTTATAGCCTTTTTCCTTGAGTGCGTCGTACACCTGCTGCACGACTTCATGGATCTCGATGTCCTTCTGATCGTGGATGGAAAAAATGGCAGTAGCGTCGCCCACGAAATACACCCCCTTAAATAACTATGATTCATTGTACACGACTTGCGGCAAAACTTCAAGTTTCCCCGGCGAGATTTGCACATTTTGCTTAAATTTTTTCGATTTTATCATGCAAATCAGCAAAGCTGTTTTTGCAGAAAGAGGCATATTATGATTTATGGCATCGGCTGCGACCTCTGCAGCACCGCCCGGATGGCAAAGAGCCTCGGCGGTGCCCACGGCCCTGCTTTTGCGGCCAGAGTCTTCGGCCCGTCCGAGCGGGAGGCTCTGGGCCTTACAGGGGGCATCCCGGACCCGCTCAGCGCCCACAGGGCCGCCAGCGCGGCGGCGGATTTTGCCGCGAAGGAAGCCTTCCTCAAGGCGGCGGGCACCGGCCTTGCAGGGCCTTTCGCCCTCTGCGAGATCGAGGCCGTCCGGCTGGAAAGCGGCGCTCCGGAATACCGCTTTTCGGGCGGCAGCGCACGGTGGATGGCCGCACACGGCCTGCGGGCCAGTCTCTCCCTGAGTCACGACGGCGGCATGGCGCTGGCGTTCTGCATTCTGGAAACGGAAACCTGAATCTCCCTCCCGCATACAATGAGAGCAAGCTGTCCCCGCGTGCATAGCCTGCCCCCTGCCTGCCCATAATAAGGCCAGCAGAGGACGGCACCGCGCACCACATAGCGGGCCTCCCAGTATGCAAGGAGGGAGTTTTCATGGAGGTACACAGAGGAGAAGTTTTTTACGCCGACCTTTCGCCGGTGGTCGGCTCGGAGCAGGGCGGCGTCCGCCCGGTGCTCATCGTCCAGAACGAGATCGGCAACCGGCACAGCCCCACGGTCATCGCAGCCGCCATTACATCCCGGCTGGACAAAGCCCGGCTTCCCACCCACATCAACATCCGGGCCGCCGACACGGGCCTCGCCAAGGACAGCGTCGTCCTGCTTGAGCAGATCCGCACGCTGGACAAACACCGCCTGCGGGAGCGGGCCGGGCAGATCACCGCCGAGGACCAGCGCCGGGTGGATCAGGCGCTGGATGTGAGCCTCGGCCTCAGCTCCTATTGAGAAGCCGTTTTAATAGGCACTATTTTTGAAAATTGCGATAAGACAGACAGCCGCCTCCACGCATTTGTGGAGGCGGCTGTCTGCTTTTTTATTGGAGATTCAAATTGAATGGATCACTCGGACTTCTGGACGCTGCCCTCTGCGTCGTGGAGCAGGGCATATTCCCGGATCTTTTCCAGCGTCTGCTCGCTCAGGATATGCTCTGCCTTGCAGGCATCCTCGGCGGCGACCTCTTCGTCCACACCCAGCTGCACGAAGAAATGGGTCAGCAGGCGGTGGCGGCTGTAGATGCGCTCTGCGATCTCGCGGCCCGGCTCCAGAAGGGTCAGGTTGCCCTCGCCGTCCACCGCAATGTAGCCGTTTTCCCGCAGCTTTTTCATCGCAATGCTGACGCTGGCCTTGGTATAGCCCAGCTCGTTGACCACGTCGATGGAGCGCACGCGGCCCATCCGCTGGGTCAGCATAAGGATAGTCTCAAGATAATCTTCTGCGGATTGGTGGATCTGCATGGTTTTGTCGGCCTCCTGCCTCGTAAAATTCCCTGTCCGGGGCACACAGGCGTTCCGGTCTGGTTTGTTATAGGATACCACATTCCGTATCGTGTTGCAAGCCATTCGCAGAAAGTTTGTCGAATCAAACCAATTCCACCCTGCGCAATTTCGTCATTTTACCGTCTCGAGATAGGCCGCCGGGCCGGCCTCGTAGAGGTCGCCGCCGTGGGCGTCGAGGATGACCGTCAGCGGCATTTTTTCCACGGTCAGGCGGCGGACGGCCTCGCAGCCGAGATCAGGCCATGCGATGACCTCCAGCGTCTGGACGCTCTGGGCCATCAGCGCACCGGCGCCGCCCAGCGCGGCCAGATAGACCGCACCGTTGCGGACGACGGCCTCTTTGACTGCCGTGTCCCGCTTGCCCTTGCCGATCATGATCTTATTGCCGAGGTCCAGCAGGCGGGGACTCATGGCGTCCATCCGTCCGCTGGTGGTCGGCCCGGCCGAGCCGATGACCTCACCGGGGCGCTCCGGCGTCGGGCCGACGTAGTAGATGGCGCTGCCCTCCAAGTCGAAGGGGAGCTTTTCGCCCCTGTCAAGTGCTTCCAGCATCCGCTTGTGGGCCTGATCGCGGGCGGTGTACACCACACCGGACAGCAGCACCGTGTCTCCCGCCTTCAGGGGCGCGAGGTCTGCCGCCGTGCAGGGCGTGTTCAGTTCGTATTGCATCTTGTATTCTCCTTTAGCGTCCTTGCCCTCTCAGGCCGCTTCGCGTCCAGCTCTCCCAGAGGGAGAGCCTTTCGCCTGCCGGCAAGCTCCAAGCCTCTCCCTTTGGGAGAGGTGGCATTGCGAAGCAATGACGGAGAGGGCTAGCCCTCTTATAACACCGCAGATGCCCGCCGGGTGACATGGCAGGACACATTGACCGCCACGGGCAGACCCGCCACATGGGTGGGCATCTGCTCGATAGCAAGGCCGAGGCAGGTGGTCTTTCCACCGAAGCCCTGCGGCCCGATGCCCAGAGCATTGATGGCCGTCAGCAGTTCCCCCTCGAGGGCGGCGTAGTAGGGGTCCGGGTTCGGAACATCCAGCGGGCGGAGAAGGGCCTTTTTGGCAAGATACGCCACCTTATCAAAGCTGCCGCCCACGCCGATGCCCAGCACGATGGGCGGGCAGGGGTTCGAGCCAGCCAGCCTGACCGTCTCCACCACAAACTTCTTGAAGCCCTCCACGCCGTCGGCGGGCTTGAGCATCTGGATGCGGCTCATGTTCTCGCTGCCGAAGCCCTTCGGCGCTACGGTGATGGTGCAGCCGTCGCCGTCCACCAGATGCACCGTGATGGCGGCGGGGGTGTTGTCGCCGGTGTTGCCCCGGCGCAGTGGGTCGGCCACGATGCTCTTGCGCAGGTAGCCGTCGGTGTAGCCCCGCCGCACGCCCTCATGGATGGCAGCTTCAAAGCTGCCCTCGATGTGGACCTCCGTGCCCAGCTCCACAAACACGCAGGCCATGCCGGTGTCCTGACAGATGGGCAGATCTTCTTCCCTCGCCGCCGCAAGGTTCGACCAGAGCAGGTCGAGGGTATTTTTTGCCAGCGGCCACGGTTCCTCGGCCCGGGCCTTGTCCAGCGCCTCCTGCACGTCCCGGGGCAGGCGGGTGTTGGCCTCGATGCAGAGACGGGCCACAGTGTCCGTGATTTGCTGTGCCGTGATCGTCCTCATGGAAACGCCCTCCGCTTACAGCCGGGCCACGCCGCTCTCGCGGGCAGCCTTTGCCACGGCAGATGCCACTGCTTCGGCCACCCGGGGGTCGAACGCGCCGGGGATGATGTTCTCCTCGCTGCGGTCCTCGTCGGTGATGAGGTCAGCGATGGCGTAGGCGGCGGCCAGCTTCATCGTATCGTTGATGTCCCGGGCACGGACGCTCAGCGCGCCCTTGAACAGGCCCGGGAAACAGAGGACGTTGTTGACCTGATTGGGGAAGTCGCTGCGGCCGGTGGCCATGACGCGGACGCCGCCCGCCTTGGCCTCGTCGGGCATGATCTCGGGGGTGGGGTTGGCCATGGCAAAAACGATGGCGTCCTTGTTCATGGTCTGGCACAGCTCGGTGGTCAGGATGCCGGGCTTGGACACGCCGATAAAGACATCTGCACCCGCAAGGGCCTCCTTCAGGCCGCCCTTGATCTGGCGGGGGTTGGTCACTTCACCCAGCCAGTTCTTGTGGGCCTCGGCGCTGTTGCAGCCCTTGTAGAGGGTGCCGAACTGGTCCACGGCGATGATGTCTCTGGCACCGGCGGTCATCAGCATCTTGATGATGGCCGTACCGGCCGCGCCGGGGCCGTTCAGGACGATGTGGACGTCCTCCATCTTCTTGCCCACCACACGCAGAGCGTTGATGAGGGCAGCGGTGACGACGATGGCCGTGCCATGCTGGTCGTCGTGGAAGACGGGGATATCCAGCTCCCGCTCCAGCGTCTCCTCGATCTCGAAGCACTCGGGGCTTTTGATGTCCTCAAGGTTGATGCCGCCGAAGGTGGGGGCGATGGCCTTGCAGGCCGCGATGACGCTGGCTGCATCGTGGGCGTCGATGCAGATGGGGAAGGCGTCCACGCCGCCGAACTCCTTGAAGAGCACAGCCTTGCCCTCCATGACCGGCAGACCGGCCTCGGGGCCGATGTCGCCCAGCCCCAGCACAGCCGTGCCATTGGAGACGACGGCCACCATGTTGCCCTTGAAGGTGTACTTGTAGACGTCCTCGGGGTCTGCCTTGATGCGGCGGCAAGGCTCGGCCACGCCGGGGGTGTAGGCGGTGGACAGGTCATCCCGGGTCTTGACCTCTACCTTGCTCACGATGCCCACCTTGCCGTGGTGGCTCTCGTGCATTTCCAGAGCTGCTTTGTTGAAATCCATTGGCTTTTTCCTCCTTATTAACCCCATTGTATCAGAACCCCTCCCCCATTTCCACCGGTTTTCCGCCTTTTTCCCCTCTCCGGCCCCAAAAGTCCGACAAAGGACGGGCAGAGTGTGGAAATTTTGCAAAAAACTTTTCTTTTTCATTTTTAGCCTTTATAATAGAGGTTGTTTTTCGAATCACCGGCAAAATACCGGTCTACCAACAGGAGGGAATTCTTTTGAAACGTATCTTCACCAAGGCGCTCTGCCTTGTCTGCGTCGGCGCTCTGGCGCTGAGCCTCGCGGCCTGCGGCGGCAAGGCCGACAGCGCCGCGTCCAGCACGGCGTCTTCTTCCACGCTCGGCAGCGCGGCCGACTACGATTACCAGAACTTCAACTACAGCGACGGTCTGGACGAAAAGGGCTACTGGGAGGGCATCCGGGCACTGGACTATGTGACCCTGCCCGAGGACTTTGCGTCCGTCGCCGTCAAGCGCTCGGACGTCGAGCCCACCAGCGAGGAGGTCGAGAAGCAGATCAACGATCTTCTGAGTCGGTATTCCTCCACCAACCACGTCACCGACCGCGCCGCCGCCGACGGCGACACCGTCAACATCAACTACACCGGCTCGGTGGACGGTGTGGCGTTCACTGGCGGCAGCGCAGAGAACTATGACCTGACGCTGGGCAGCAACACCTTCATCGACGGCTTCGAAGAACAGATCGTCGGCCACAAGCCCGGCGAGACCTTCGACGTCAACGTCACCTTCCCCGACGGCTACAGCGACTCCACCGACGCCAGCGGCAATACTGTGAAGCTCAGCGGCCAGAAAGCCGTCTTTACCGTGACCCTCAACTACATCAGCGAGAGCGTCCTGCCCGAGCTGACCGACGCATGGGTGGCCAGCAACTTCGGCTCCTCCAATAACCTCTACACCGCAGAGGCCCTCCGCGCCTACTATCAGGAGCAGCTCTACACCTCGAACCTGAACACCGCCGTCATGGACGACCTGATGGCCAACTCCACCTTCAAGTCCATCCCCCAGCAGGTGATGGATTATCAGGTCAACCAGTGCCTCAACTATTACAGCACGCTGGCGGGCTACTACGGCTATGACCTCGACGGCCTCGTCCAGAATCTGCTGGGCTACGAGAGCACCGACGATATGCTGGCCCACCTCGAGAGCAGTCTGGAAAACTACTCCAAGGAAGCTTTGCTCTATCAGGCCGTGGCTGAGTCGCTGGACATCACCCCCACGCAGGAGCAGCTGGACGCCTACTCCGATTATAAGGACACCTACGGCTCGAACTACTGCACCATGGTGGCCCTGATGGACGCTGTCACCGACACGCTGACCAGCGGCGCGGTCGTGTCCTAAAAAAATCGCATCTGATCGCACGAAAAAACTCCCTGCCGACGGCGGGGAGTTTTTTTGGCCCAGATTCAGATAACGTAGTCGTTGCCCGCCTCTTCCGGCGAGGCAAGGTCGGCGATGGTGATGTGGCTGAAGTAGTCCTCGATGAGGTCATCAAGGCCCTTCCACATATCATACGTGCGGCAGCTGCTCATCCGGCGGCAGGGAGCCGCACCCTGTGCAAGGCAGCTCACCGGTGCGAGGCTCCCCTCGGTAAGGGTCAGCACCTCGCCGACGGTATACTGGTCGGGGTCACGGGTCAGGCGGTAGCCGCCGCCCTTGCCCCGCAGGCCCTCGAGGAAGCCGTTCTGCACCAGCACCTTGAGGATGTTTTCGAGGTATTTTTCGGAGATCTCCTGCCGGGCAGCGACCTCCTTCAGGGGGACATATTTCTCCGTCCGATGCTCGGCCAGATCTATCATCACACGCAGCGCATAGCGCCCCTTGGTGGAAACGATCATAGACATTCCTTTCTCTTCTTTCCTGTTTTGGTCTTGCAGCGCCGCCGGGCGGGCTGCGGGACCTGTTCCGAATAAGTTTTAACCTATTATACAACAGGGTTTATAACTTTTCAATCGGAAATTTTCGATTTTCCATTGACAAGTGCCCCAAAGGAGGCTATAATACAGACAAACCCACAAACCACCTTGGTTTAACGGGAATAAAGGGGACATCAAGATGACACCGGTCAGGCCGGTGCAGCCGGGCGCATCGCCCGCAATAGGGAGGTTTACTATTATGAGCAAGATCTATACTTCCGCAGACCAGCTGATCGGCCACACCCCGCTGCTGGAGCTGACCCACATCGAGAAGGACGAAAACCTTTCCGCCAAGCTGCTGGCAAAGCTGGAATACTTCAACCCCGCCGGCTCCGTCAAGGACCGCATCGCCAAAGCCATGATCGATGACGCCGAGGCCTCCGGAAAGCTGAAGCCCGGCTCCGTCATCATCGAGCCGACCTCCGGCAACACCGGCATCGGTCTGGCCGCTGTGGCCGCCGCCAAGGGCTACCGCATCATCATCGTGATGCCCGAGACCATGAGCGTCGAGCGCCGCCAGCTGATGAAGGCCTACGGCGCAGAGCTGGTGCTCAGCGAGGGTGCAAAGGGCATGAAGGGTGCCATCGCCAAGGCCGATGAGCTGGCAAAAGAGATCCCCAACTCCTTCATCCCCGGCCAGTTCGTCAACCCGGCCAACCCCAAGGCCCACATCGCCACCACCGGCCCTGAGATCTGGGACGACACGGACGGCAAGGTGGACATCTTCGTGGCCGGCGTCGGCACCGGCGGCACTGTGACCGGCGTGGGCCAGTACCTCAAGAGTAAGAACCCCGGCGTCAAGGTCGTGGCCGTCGAGCCTGCCTCCTCCCCCGTCCTGAGCAAGGGCACCGCCGGTGCACATAAAATTCAGGGCATCGGCGCCGGCTTTGTGCCCGACGTGCTGGACACCAAGGTCTACGACGAGATCATCGCCGTGGAAAACGAAGACGCCTTTGCTGTGGGCCGTCTCATCGGCCACAAGGAGGGCGTGCTGGTGGGCATCTCCTCCGGCGCTGCCGTCTGGGCTGCCATCCAGCTGGCAAAGCGCCCCGAGAACGCCGGTAAGAACATCGTCGTCCTTCTGCCCGACACCGGCGACCGCTATCTGTCCACCCCCCTGTTTGCTGAATAAGCTTCTCATTCCTTCCGCCCCTGCCGTGGTCTTCCGCCCGGCAGGGGCTTTTTGTCTGCGCCGCCGAAACGATATGGTGTGATTTTTTACAAGTTTGCAAACTTTTTGTGAATCCATGCCGCCGCCGGGATTTCCCTATTGACATTGTGGATTGTTTGGAGTATATTTTTAGCAGTCGATGAGCAAGAGTGCTAAAACAACATTCCGACCCACCGCCTGAATCTCAACTTCCGGTATGAATGGAGGCTTGACTTTATGAATACCAATCAATATACCCAGAAGACCCTTGAGGCTCTGCAGGCCGCACAGCAGCTGGCTGTGGAGTATCAGCACAACGCACTGGAGCCGGAGCATCTGCTCCACGCTCTGGCCACACAGGATCAGGGCCTGATCCCTCAGCTGCTCCAGAAATTGAACGTAGACGCAGGCAGCTTCTCCGCCGCTGTGGCCGAAAAGCTCTCTGCGATGCCCCGGGTGTCCGGCTCTGGCCGCGACCCCGACAAGGTCTATATCTCGCAGGCCACCGATAAGGTGCTGAGCGCTGCCGCCCGCGAAGCCAAGGCCATGAAGGACGACTATGTAAGCGTCGAGCACGTCTTTCTCGCTTTGCTGGACGAGCAGACCCAGAACACCTCTGAGCTGTTCCGTGCCTTCGGCATTACAAAGGATAAGTTCTTACAGCAGCTCACTGCCGTCCGCGGCAACCAGCGCGTGACCAACGATAACCCCGAGGACACCTACAATGCCCTCCAGAAGTACGGTCAGGATCTGGTCGATCTGGCCCGCAAGCAGAAGCTTGACCCCGTCATCGGCCGCGATCAGGAGATCCGGAACGTCATCCGCATCCTGTCCCGTAAGACCAAGAACAACCCCTGCCTCATCGGTGAACCGGGCGTCGGCAAGACGGCCATCGCCGAGGGTCTGGCCCAGCGTATCGTCCGGGGCGATGTGCCCGAGAACCTGAAGGACCGCATCGTGTTCAGCTTGGACATGGGCGCTCTGGTGGCCGGTGCAAAGTACCGCGGCGAGTTCGAGGAGCGCCTGAAGAGCGTCCTGAACGAGGTAAAGAAGAGCGAGGGCAAGATCATCCTCTTCATCGATGAGCTGCACACCATCGTCGGCGCAGGCAAGACCGACGGCGCGATGGACGCCGGCAACCTGCTGAAGCCCATGCTGGCCCGCGGCGAGCTGCACTGCATCGGCGCCACCACGCTGGATGAATACCGCCAGTATATCGAGAAAGACCCCGCCCTCGAGCGCCGCTTCCAGCCGGTGCAGGTGGACGAACCCACCGTCGAGGACACCATCTCCATCCTGCGCGGCCTGAAAGAGCGGTATGAGGTCTTCCACGGCGTGAAGATCAGCGACAACGCCCTCATCGCCGCCGCGACCCTCTCTGACCGCTATATCACCGACCGCTTCCTCCCCGATAAGGCCATCGACCTTGTGGATGAGGCCTGCGCTATGATAAAGACCGAGATGGACAGTATGCCCAGCGAGATGGACGACCTCGCCCACCGCATCACCCAGCTGCAGATCGAGCAGGTCAGCCTGAAAAAGGAGACCGACGCTCTGAGCCAGAGCCGTCTGAAGGACCTCGAAAAAGAGCTGGCCGAGCTGCAGGATAAGTTCCGCAGCATGAAGGCAAAGTGGGAGAACGAGAAGAACGCCATCGGCAAGGTGCAGTCTCTGCGCGAGCAGATCGAGCAGACCAATGCCGCCATCGAGAAGGCCCAGCGCGAATACGACCTGAACAAGGCCGCCGAGCTGAAATACGGCAAGCTGCCCCAGCTGCAAAAAGAGCTGGAAGAAGAGGAGAAGGTCGCCGCCGCCAAGAAGGAAGACAGCCTGCTGCGCGACCGCGTGACCGACGAAGAGATCGCCCGCATCGTGGCCCGCTGGACCGGCATCCCCGTGGAGAAGCTGGTGGAGGGCGAGCGCGAGAAGCTGCTGCATCTGGACGATGTGCTCCATAAGAGGGTCATCGGCCAAGACGAGGCCGTCACCAAGGTGAGCGAGGCCATCCTGCGCAGCCGCGCCGGCATCGCCAACCCCAACCGCCCCATCGGCAGCTTCCTCTTCCTCGGCCCCACCGGCGTCGGCAAGACCGAGCTGGCAAAAGCTCTGGCACAGGCCCTGTTCGACGATGAGCGGAACATGGTGCGGATCGACATGACCGAGTATATGGAGAAGTTCAGCGTCAGCCGCCTCATCGGCGCGCCTCCGGGATATGTCGGTTATGAAGAGGGCGGCCAGTTGACCGAGGCCGTCCGCCGCAAACCCTACAGCGTCGTGCTGTTCGATGAGGTGGAAAAAGCTCACCCCGATGTCTTCAACATCCTGCTGCAGGTTCTGGACGATGGTCGCATCACCGACAGTCAGGGCCGGACGGTGGACTTCAAGAACACTGTCATTATCCTGACCTCGAACCTCGGCAGCGACATCATCCTGAACGACCTTGAGCAGCGCCGCGCCGAAGGCTCCAACGAACTGAGTGTGGACGCCCGCAAGCAGATTGACCTGCTGCTGAAGTCGAAGTTCCGCCCCGAGTTCCTGAACCGTCTGGACGAGATCGTCTACTACAAGAGCCTGACGAAGGACGAGACCCGCAAGATCGTGGACCTGCAGCTGGAAGACCTGCGCCACCGGATGGACGAGGGCAAGCACCTCAAGCTGGATGTCACCACCGCCGCCAAGGACTTCATCATTGATTCGTCCTACGACAGTGTCTACGGCGCACGCCCCATCAAGCGGTTCATCCAGAGCCGTGTGGAGACCCTCATCGCCAAGGCCATCATTCAGGGCAGCTACCCCGAGGGTGCGACCCTGACCGTGGATTACGACGGCACCAGCCTCGTGCTCCGCTAAAAAACCGCAAACTTTTTACCTGTTTTATCTCTCCTCCTGACCGGAACGCTTGCACCGGCGGGTGGAATATGATATTATAGGCGTTGAACAAAGTGCTTTTCATCGTCGAAGGCAACGGTGGAAAGCACTTTTTGGTTAACATATTATTATAAGAAAGTAGAGTTGATTATCCTTTATTATGGACGATGGCAGTATAACGCTCTTGGTGGCGCTTGTGATCCTGATCGCGTTTTCCGCGTTCTTCTCCGCCTCCGAGACCGCATTTTCTTCCCTGAACCAGATACGCCTGAAAAGCCGCGCCGAGGAGGGCGACACCTCCGCCGCCCGGGTTCTGGCGATGGCCGAGAAGTACGACAAGCTTCTCTCCTCCATCCTCATCGGCAACAACATCGTGAACATCGCCGCTGCTTCCATCGGCACAGTCCTCTTTACCAAGTGGCTGGGTGAGGAGCGGGGTGCCACCGCCTCCACCGTCGTGCTGACGATCGTTGTCCTCATCTTCGGCGAAGTGACCCCCAAGACCCTCGCCAAGGAGATGCCTGAGACCATCGCCACCGCCGTCTCCCCGGTGCTGAACCTGCTCCTGACCCTCTTCACCCCCCTGACATGGCTGTTCAGCCAGTGGAAAAAGCTGCTGGGCCACTTCGTCCACAGCAGCGAGAGCGACACCATCACCGAGGGTGAGCTGATCACCATGGTGAGCGAGGCCGAGAGCGACGGCGAACTGACCGACCGCGAAAGCCAGCTCATCCGCAGCGCCATTGAGTTCGATGACGTGGAGGTGGAAGAGATCCTGACCCCCCGTGTGGACGTGGTGGCCGTGGAGGACAATATTTCGCTGGAGCAGCTCGCCCAGACCTTTGCGGAGTCCGGTTACTCCCGCCTGCCTGTCTACCATGACACCATCGACAACATCATCGGCGTCGTGCACGAGAAGGACTTCTATCTGGCCCGGCTGAAAAAAAACGCCACACTGGAGGACCTCATCGCCCCCACCCTCTACACCACCGGCTCGACCCAGATCTCCCAGCTGCTGCGCACCCTGCGGGAGCAGCACCACCACATGGCCGTCGTCGTGGACGAATACGGCGGCACCGAGGGCATCATCACCCTCGAGGACATTCTGGAGGAGCTGGTCGGCGAGATCTGGGATGAGCACGATGAGGCCACCGAGGACTTCCGCCAGCAGTCGGACGGCAGCTGGCTGGTGTCCGGCTCGGCCAGCGTAGACGACCTCTACGAGACGCTGGGCCTGCCCGAGGACGAGGACATCGACTCCAACACCGTCAACGGCCTCGTACAGGAGAAGACCTGCCACCTGCCCAAGGTGGGCGACCACTTCACGCTGGGCGGCTACGAGGGCGTCGTGACCCGCACGGCCCGCCGCCGCGTCACCGAAGTCCGGCTGAGCCTCACCCCGGCGCAGGACGAGGACAAGGATAAGGACAAAGACAAGCGTTTCTCCCGCCTGCCTCAGCGCACCGAGAGCCGATAACTTCATCCGAACATACAAAAAGCTCCTCTCCCATCGTCGGGAGAGGAGCTTTTCCTGTTTTTTGCGCTTTACTGCTGCTTTTTCCAGCGGCGCATGACGCCCATGCCCAGCGCGTAGGGGCCGGTGTGCACTGCGATGGTGCAGCCGATCTGAAGCAGGCCCACCTCGCACGCAGCGGCAGGGTACTTGGCCCGCAGGGCGGCACGGGTCTGGAGCCAGAGCCGCCTGCCCTCTTCCTCGTCGTAGCCGTAGCCCACAATGAGGCGGTAGTCGTCCGGCGTGCCGCCGTTGGCATCCAGATAGTTCATCAGCTGCTCGAGGGCCTTCTCGAAGCTCTTCTGGCGTCCCCGGGCCACGCCGCCCGAGAAGATCTCGCCGTCCTTGAAGAGGATCATGGGCTTGATGCCCAGAAGGTTCGCCGCCCGGCCGGACACCTTGCCGATGCGTCCGCCCTTGATGAGGTAGTCAAGGTTGCCCACCGTAAAGAAGATGTTGTTGGTGGCCTTTTCCGCCTCCAGCCACGTCACCGCCTCGTCCAGCGTGCAGCCTGCGTCCCGGATGGCCACCGCATTCTCCACCATCGTGGCCTCGGTGACGGTAGCCGCCGCCGAGTCGAGCACCTCGATCTTCGCGTCGGGATAGTCCTCGAGCACCAGCTCCCGGGCGTTGCGGGCACTGCCCACGCAGCCGCTCATCTTGCCGGTGAAGCAGAGGCAGAGGGTGGGCCGTCCGAGCTCTGCCTGACGGCGGAACGCCTCCTCGAAATCCTCGATGGAAGCAAGGCTGGTCTTGGGGTAGGCCGAGGGGTTGTCCACCATGAACTGGTAGAAATCCCGCACAGCGATCTCCTTGCCCTCCTTGCGGTAGTGCTCACCGTCCAGCGAAACATAGAACGGCACGACCTCTACACCCATCTTCTGGGCCATTTCCGGCGTCAGGTCGCAGGCGCTGTCGGTGATGATGTCAAACATAAGCGGCGGTCCCTCTTTTCGGCAAATTCAAGGCTCAGACGACGTGGTGGATGTATGCCTCACGCTCTGCGCCCACGGAGATATAGGTGATCTTGCAGCCCACGGCCTTTTCCAGATACTCGACGTAGTCCCGGGCCTCTTTGGGCAGATCCTCCCACTTGCGGGCAGCGGTGATGTCGCAGTGCCAGCCGGGCAGATACTCGACCACCGGCTGTGCGGTGTCCAGAGCCTCGCCCATGGGGAAGCGGGTGGTGGTAGTGCCGTCGGTCAGCTTATAGCCCGTGACCATGGGGATCTTCTCCATGTAGTCCAGCACATCCAGCAGGGTCAGCGCGACCTCGTCGCAGCCCTGACAGAAGACACCGTAGCGGCTTGCCACCAGATCGATGGGGCCGACGCGGCGGGGACGACCGGTGGCGGCGCCGTACTCGTGGCCAGCCTCACGCAGGTCATGCTTCTCTTCCTCGGTCATGGCCAGCTCGGCGGCGAAGGGGCCATCGCCGACGCAGGAGGAGTAAGCCTTCATGACGCCGATGGAGTTGGTCAGCTTGTGGCCCGGGATGCCTGCGCCGATGGGGGCGTAAGCACCGATGACGTTGGAGGAGGTGGTGTAGGGGTAGATGCCGAAGTCGATGTCGCGCAGAGCGCCCAGCTGGGCCTCGAACAGCACCTTCTTGCCCGCAGCGTCGGCGTCGGCCAGATACTGGCCCACATCGCAGATGTAGTCCTTGAAGATGGCGGCGTACTTCTCCAGCCATGCCCACATCTCGTCCACGCTGATGGGGGCGGCGTTGTAGCTGCCCTCCATGACGAGGTTCTTGGAGTCCACCATGGTGACGAGGCGCTTGTGGACGGAGTCATCCAGATGGAGCAGGTCGCCCATGCGGAGAGTCTTCTTCATGTACTTGTCACCGTAAGCGTAGGCGATGCCCCGCTTGGTGGAGCCGAACTGTGCGCCGGTCTTGGACAGGCGGGCCTCTTCCAGACCGTCCTGCTCCACATGATAGGGCATGGTGATGGTGGCGCGGTCGGAGATCTTCAGGTTGGCGGGGGTGATGGAGATGCCCTGCTCGCGCAGCTTGTTGATCTCACCGTCCAGATGGTGGGGGTCGATGACCATACCGTTGCCCATCACGCAGACAACATCGGGACGGAGGATGCCGGAGGGCAGCAGGTTCAGCACGAACTTGCCACGCTCGTTCTTCACGGTATGACCAGCGTTGTTGCCGCCCTGATAGCGTGCAACAATATCATACTCCTGGCTGATCAGATCGACCATGCGGCCCTTGCCCTCGTCGCCCCAGTTGATACCCGTAATTGCAGTAAGCATAATAAATGACCTCTTTATTGTTTTTCAAAAGACAGCCTTTTCCGTGCACCTTGCCCGGGATACGCCACCTTGGGAAACTTGTTTTCTGCCGTGCAGCTCCTCGCCGAAGCCCACAACAGCTCAAGTATAAGTATAGCACGCTTTTGCCCACAAAAAAAGAGGAAAAAGCGGTTTTGTACGACTTTTTCCTCCCCGTTCAGTTCTTTTTGCTCACCTTGTGGATGGTGCCGTCCGGCTCTTTGATGGAGGTGCGCTCCAACTGAGCGCGGAGGCTGGACTTCATATCCTCGATATACTCCTTGCGCAGCGCCTGCTGCTCGGTTTTTTCGGCCTCGGTCAGGCCGACGGTCTTGCTCTTGTGTGCCAGCTCGTTGATGCGGGCGATCTTTTCTTTGGTCATCGAAGTTTGCCTCCGTTTGTGATATAATTAGAAAAATGCTCAACCTCTCCGTCACGGCTGACGCCGTGCCACCTCCCCTACCGAGGGGAGGCTTTGGCATTCCGTAAAGCTTTCCCTCTTCGCCAGAGGCTCCCCTACAAGGGGAGCTGTCGAGCGACAGCGAGACTGAGAGGTTGTATGAAGGGCAGCCTGCCCTTTTATAGGTTCATTTTAGTATAGCAAAGGACTTTTCTTATGTCAAACCAACTCAATTTTTCACAGCAGATGGACGAAGTGTTGAAAACTCTGGGCGCTTCCCGTCCCCGGCTGCTGCTGCACGCCTGCTGTGGGCCTTGCTCCAGCGCCGTGCTGGAGCGGCTGTGCCAGTATTTCGACATCACCGTCCTCTACTACAACCCCAACACATGGCCCGCCGCCGAGTATCACCGCCGGGGCGAGGAGCTGGAGCGTTTCGTCGCCGCCGCCCATCCGCTGGGGGTAACGGTGGTGGAGGATCGGTACGACCCGCAGGAGTTCTACTCCGCCGTGGCGGGCCTTGAGAATGAGCCGGAGCGGGGCGGACGATGCACCGTCTGCTACCGGCTGCGGATGCGCCGCGCTGCCCAGTATGCCGCCGAGCACGGCTTCGACTGGTTCACCACCACCCTCTCCATCAGCCCCCATAAGGACGCCAAGCGCATCAACGCCATCGGGCAGGAGCTGGAGCAGGAGTTCGGCGTCCGGCACCTGCCCTCCGACTTCAAGAAGCAGAACGGCTATCTGCGCTCCCTGCAGCTGTCGGAGGAATACGGCCTTTACCGGCAGGATTACTGCGGCTGCGAGTTCAGTGCAAAGGCCCGCGGCATCGAATGACCAGAAGGGGGGGGGGGGGGGGGGCGGGGGGCGAGGTGGAGTATTTTTTGATCACGCGGGCGGCCGCCGCAAGGGGGCAAGCGGGCCCAGCCCCCCGCGGGG
>NZ_DAWCVJ010000023.1:0-34594 GCF_052358865.1 Faecalibacterium sp. | reverse complement strand
CTTCCTGCGGTACGGGCGACAAGGATTCTTAATCGGTCATAGCCTCATTCATACTAGCGGTGAAACCGGCACCACACCCCTGAACACCTGAACCCTGAACCCTGAACCCTGAACCCCGAACCCTTTATCTATGCTATAATAATATGAATATGTTCGAATCGAAAGGAGGCGCGCCATGGGACCCAGAGACGTGCTGAAGGAATATTTTGGCTACGACACATTCCGCACGGTACAGGAGGATGTGATCTCTGCCATCCTTTCCGGGAAGGATGTGATGGCCATCATGCCGACAGGTGCGGGAAAGTCGATCTGCTTCCAGATCCCGGCGATGCTGCTCCCGAAGGGGACGGTCATCATTTCTCCTCTGATCTCCCTCATGAAGGATCAGGTGGAGGCGCTGACGGAGCAGGGGATCCCCGCCTCCTATGTGAACAGCACGGTCCCTTACGAGGAGTCGATCGAGCGGCTGCGTGACATGTATCGCGGACGGATCAAGCTGCTCTACATGGCGCCGGAGAAGCTCGAGCCGTCGTATTTCACGCATTGTCTCTCCATGGTGCCGCTCTCGATGATCGTGGTCGATGAGGCGCACTGTGTGTCGCAGTGGGGGCATGATTTCCGTCCATCGTATCGGAAGATCAAAAGCTTCATCGACAGCCTGCCGCAGCGTCCCATCGTGACGGCCTTTACCGCGACGGCGACGCCGCTCGTCGAGCAGGATATGAAGGAAAGTCTGGGGCTTTCCGGGGCGGCTGTTTTCCGCACGGGGCTTGACCGGCCGAATCTCTCCTTCCGCGTGATGCAGGGCAAGGATCGCGAGTATTTCATCCTGCGCTATGTGAAGTCGCACCGGAAGGAGAGCGGCATCATCTACTGCGCGACCCGAAAAGCGGTGGATGAGATGCATGACAGGCTCTCTCAGGCGGGGATCACGGCAGGGCGCTACCATGCGGGCATGACGGACGAGGAACGCAGGCAGGCGCAGGATGATTTCTCCTATGACAGGACGACAGTCATGGTGGCGACGAATGCGTTCGGCATGGGGATCGACAAGAGCAATGTGCGCTATGTCATCCATTACCAGATGCCCAAGAGTCTTGAGTCATACTATCAGGAGGCGGGGCGCGCGGGACGCGATGGAGCGAAGGCGGAGTGCATCCTGCTCTACAGCGGGAAGGATGTACATATCCAGACATACTTCATCGAGAATGGCAATCAGAGCGAGGAGCAGAAGCGGATGGATTACCAGCGCCTGAATGCGATGATCGACTATTGCCAGACGTCTTCGTGTCTTAGAAATTATGTCCTCGCCTACTTTGGCGAAAAGGTGAAGGAGCCCTGCGGCCACTGCAGCAACTGCGAGAACCGGACGGCCAAGGTCAGGATCACGGATGCGGCAGTCCTCATTTTCCGTACCGTCCTATCCCTTCGCGAGCGATACGGAGCGAGCATCATCGCTGCTGTCCTGAAAGGAAAGAAAACAAAGGAGCTCATCGAGAAGGATCTCCTCACAGTGCCGACTTTCGGCAAGCTCTCTTTTGAGAAGCTGGGCCATATCAAGAGTGCGCTGAACAGCTTCGTCGCGGATGGCTACCTCTTCCGTGACGGACAGCCCTATCCCGTACTCAAGCTGACGGACAAAGCGAAAGAAGTCCTTGCGGGGAAGGCAGAGGTCTACGGCCTTGCCTTCGGCGCAGAGGATGCGATGAAAGAGGCAGCGGTCGAGCGGGATCTTGATCCCCGTCGCGAAAGCCGGGACGGCCTTTTCGAAGCCCTGCGCGAGCTTCGGCGGACACTGGCGGCCGAAGAGCATGTGCCGCCCTTTGTCATCTTCTCGGATGCGACACTGGAAGCGATGGCACGCGAGCGCCCTGAGTCCATGGAAGCCATGGGTGCGGTGCATGGCGTCGGCGCATTCAAGCTGCAGAAATACGGCGAGCGTTTTCTGGAGATCATCCGGACCGGCGCAGAAGAGCCTGTCATCGAAGAAAAGGATCCCGATGCCCAGCTCCTGCAGCAGCTTTTCTCTGTCCGCAATGCGATCGCAGCCCGGGAAGGACTGGCTCGGAATCGCATCTTCACGGATGAGCAGCTGCAGGAAATGGCCTTCTGGCGTCCCAAGACGAAGCTGGAGCTGAAACGCATCCGCGGTATCGGCCCGAAAAAGGTCGATCGCTACGGAGAAGCGATCGTGAAATGCATCTGGGGAGACAGGATTTAGGGTTCAAGGTTCAGGGTTAGCCCCTCGGGCGTGCCGTCCTTTGATTACGTGCGAAAGAGGTTCAGCGGGTTCAACAGGTTCAGAAGGTTCAAAGGTGGTGGTGCGGCGCATAAAAATATGGAAGCGCCGCGGAGGTTTGAAACTAGCGGTTTTCTCGTATCGCAAACCTAATCCCTAGCCACTAATCCCTAGCTACAAGTCACTAGTCACAAGTCACTAGTCCCTAGCTACTAGTCCCCAGTCCCTAGTCACCAGTCACTATTTACAAACAACATACAAGTAAAGGAGTCACTACCATGAGTCTTGCTGATCAGGAATATCTCAGCATCGTGAAAAACATATTGGACAAAGGCGCACTCGGCGAGAACCGCACGGGTATGCCTGCCTACAAACTGCCGCATCAAATCATGCAGTTTGATCTGGAAAAGGAATTTCCCATCCTCACCACAAAATTCGTCGCCTTCAAGACAGCCGTGAAGGAGATCCTCTGGATCTGGCAGAAGCAGTCGAATGACGTACGCGAGCTGCAGAAGTGGAACTGCCATGTGTGGGATGAGTGGATGCGCGAGGACGGCACCATCGGGAAAGCCTACGGCTATCAGCTCGGCAAGTACCATCAGGTCGACACCCTCCTTGACATGCTGAAAAAAGACCCGGAGAGCCGCCGCATGGTGGTCGATCTCTGGAATGTGAAGGACCTTCCGGACATGGCGCTCTATCCCTGCGCCTTCCTCACCATGTGGGATGTTTCGAATGACGGCCGCCTGAACTGCATGCTCGTCCAGCGCAGCGGAGATATGGGGCTCGGCGTGCCCTTCAACATGACCCAGTACGCGGCGCTCATCTGCATGATCGCGCAGGTGAGCGGTCTTCGGCCGGGGCTCTTCACGCATGTCATCAATAACGCGCACATTTACGAAAACCATGTGGAGCAGCTGAAGCTCCAGCTCTCCCGCCTGCCGGAGGCTTACGCAGCGCCGAGGCTCGTCCTGAATCCGGATGTGAAGGATTTCTATGACTTCAAGCCTGAAGACATCCGGCTGGAAAATTACCGTCACCATGACAAGATCGCGATGGAGGTGTCCGTATGAGTCTTTCTATCATTGTTGCCCGTGCCAGAAACGGTGTCATCGGCAAGGATAACCGTCTCATCTGGCACCTTTCCGATGACCTGAAGCGGTTCAAGACTCTCACCATGGGTCATCCCATCGTCATGGGGCGAAAGACCTTCGAGAGCCTGCCCAAGGTCCTGCCCGGCCGTGTCCATTATGTGCTGACAGGAAATCCGGACTACAAAGCGCCGGAGGGCGTCCTTCTCTTCCACGATGTCAAGAAGCTGCTTGCGGCGCTGCCCGCAGGAGAGAGCTTCGTGATCGGCGGCGAGCATATGTACCGCGAGCTCCTGCCCTATGCAGATACGATGTACATCACAGAGATCGAGGAGGATTTCGAGGGCGATGCGTACTTCCCGGATTTCGATCCTTTCCGCTGGAAGCTGGAAGAGAGCATAGAGGGGGAGGGAAAGCTCCCGCATCGCTTCTGTACATATCGGAAAGTGACTGGTGACTGGTGACTAGTGACTAGGGATTAGGGATTAGGGATTCCCTTGTTCTGCCGGCTCTGCCTCTTCCTTTGGAAGGGGCAGACGAGCGAAGCGAGTCGAAGTTGGGGCGCAGACGTGCGAACATTGCCAGTCTGTCAATCTCCGGCGCTTTGTATCCTCTCTTTCCGGCAGAAGGAGAGCGTCCCAATAACAAACAACCATCAACGAAAGCGTCATGCAAGAGCATGGCGCTTTTTGCATGCCTAAATTTAAGACTAAGTGCATATGATTTTTGCCATCAGCCTAACCTATATTAGACAATATAGCAAATAATCATATTGCTCATCTAATAAAAATATTTCGGGCTATTGACTAATTTTAAAATGGGGAACTATAATATTGGCGAAAGTGAAGAAATGATGAGTTGCATTTCAGAAAGGAGGATGCCTATGATGCCTCTGGTATTTGCCAAGGCAGGAGACACCGTGACGATCACGCGGATCTCCGGGAAAGATGAGATTCGCCAGCATCTGGCAGACCTGGGATTCGTCGTTGCGGCGAAGGTACTCATTATCAGCCAGATGGGAGGCAACTTGATCGTACAGGTGAAAGGTAGCCGTGTCGCGCTCGATCGCTCCATGGCAGGGCGGATATTCTTTTAACGGTGAGCCTCTGCTTACCGCCTGCCGGTCACACCGGATCACTTATCCCTTATCAAAACGAAAGGACGAATACAATGACACTCAAAGAAGTGGCTGTCGGAAGCACAGCCAAAGTCAAGAAAATCACCGGCGCAGGCCCGCTGCGTCGACGCATCATGGATATGGGCATCACGAAGGGCGTCGATGTCTATGTCCGCAAGGTCGCTCCTCTGGGAGATCCCATCGAGCTCACCGTCCGCGGCTATGAGCTCTCCATCCGTAAGGATGAAGCCGAAGCGATCGAAGTAGAATAAAATGAGAAATTAGGAATGGTGGTGCGGCGCATAAAAAATTGAAGCGCTGCGGAGTTTTGATAGCGCTTCGCGACTTTGTCATTTCGAGCGTAGTCGAGAAATCTCTATTGCACAACGCTCATTGCCTGATGTGAGACAGCACCAATACATCGCTTTACCTCGGCACATACACACTGATTCCCGCAGGGCAGTAGAGATCCCTCGGCTGCGCTCGGGATGACGATGCCGGAGAATCCAAGTCACCAGTCACTCCTAATCCCTAGCTACTCACCCCTGCTTTCAAACTTCAGGGTCCAAGGTGAGTGCTGACGCATTTCCAAAAACTCGCGGCGCTTTCTAAATTTCCGCGCCGCCACCATAACCCCGAACCCTGAAACCACTAACCAGAACCAATCCCACCCAAATATAGAAGAAGGAGAACAGAAAAAACATGTCTATACGAATCGCCCTGGCGGGCAACCCGAACTGCGGGAAGACGACATTATTCAATGAACTGACCGGCAGCTCCCAGTACGTAGGGAACTGGCCCGGTGTCACAGTCGAAAAGAAAGACGGCATCCTCAAAGGACACAAGGACGTCATCATCCAGGATCTGCCGGGGATCTACTCCCTTTCTCCGTACACACTCGAAGAAAAAGTCGCTAGAAACTATCTGGTGAACGAACAGCCGGACGTCATCCTGAATATCATCGATGGCACGAATCTGGAACGCAACCTGTACCTTACGACACAGCTGGTGGAGATCGGTCTGCCGATGATCGTGGCCATCAATATGATGGACCTTGTCAAAAAGAATGGCGACCTCATTGATTTCGACAAACTCTCCTCCGAGCTGGGCTGCCCGGTCGTAGAGATCTCTGCGCTGCAGGGCAAGGGATGCCGGGAAGCGGCTGAAAAGGCGATGGAATTCGCTATGAATAAGAAACCGCTTCGCCTGCCGTCTGTCTTCACCGGCAGCGTCGAGCATGCCATCGCACACATCGAAGAATCGATCTCCGATAAAGTCGAAAACCAGTTCGTTCGCTGGTACGCCATCAAAGTATTCGAAAGAGATCAGGATGCGACGGGAGCTCTGCAGCTGGATCCGAAGATGATGTCTCATCTGGAAGGCCATATCAAGGACTGCGAAGACGAGCTCGATGATGATGCCGAGTCCATCATCATCAACCAGCGCTATGGCTACATTTCCAAGATCATAGACAGTGTCATGAAGAAAAAGAAGCAGGGCGTCTCCATGACGACCTCGGATAAGATCGACCATATCGTCACAAACCGCATCCTTGCGCTTCCGATCTTCTTCCTCATCATGACGCTTGTCTACTTCATCTCTGTCACCACCGTCGGCGGCTGGGCGACAGACTGGGTGAATGATACCTTCTTCGGTGAGATCGTGAATGACGCAGCGACTGGCTTCATGGAGTCCATCGAAGCGCCGGACTGGATGTCTAGCCTCGTCGTAGACGGCATCATCGGCGGTGTCGGCACCGTTCTCGGCTTTGTGCCGCAGATTCTCCTCATTTTCTTCTTCCTCTCCCTTCTGGAAGACTCCGGTTACATGGCGCGTGTTGCCTTCATCATGGACCGCATTTTCCGTAAATTCGGTCTCTCCGGCAAGTCCTTCATCCCGATCCTTGTCGGCAGCGGCTGCGGTGTACCGGCTGTCATGGCGACCCGCACCATCGAAGACGTGCGTGACCGCCGCATGACCATCATGCTCTGCACCTTCATCCCATGCTCGGCAAAGGCGGTCATCATTTCCATGATCACCTCCGTATTCTTCCCGGACTCCATCCTGATGGCGCCGGCCATGTACTTCCTCGGTATCGCGGTCATCATCCTCGCGGGCATCGCTCTCAAAAAGACAGGTGCTTTTGCGGGTGATCCGGCTCCTTTCGTCATGGAGCTTCCGGCTTACCACTTCCCGTCCATGAAGGGTGTCCTCATCCATATGTGGGAAAGAGCGCGCGGCTTCATCATCAAAGCCGGCACCATCATCTTCGCGGTCTGCGTCGTCATCTGGTTCTTCTCCGCATTCAATGCAGGCCTTGAAATGGTAGAAGACATCGAAGACTCCATGATGGCTGCCTTCGGTCATGCGATCTCCTGGATCTTTGCTCCACTCGGCCTCGGTGACTGGAAGGGCGCTGTCGCTGTCATCTCTGCAGAAATGGCCAAGGAAAATGCAATGAGTACCCTGGCTGTCCTGAATGGCGTCGCAGCAGAAGCCGAAGACGAAGAGATCATGGCCGGCATTGCGACTATGTTCACCCCGATCGCTGCCTTCTCCTACATGATCCTGAACCTCTTTGACCCGCCATGCGTCGTTGCGATCGCGACCATCGCCAGAGAAATGGGCGACCGCAAATGGGCGGCTATCGCCATCGGCTTCCAGGTCGCGCTCGGCTATGGCATGGCTTTCGTAGCTTACAATCTGGGGAGCTGGCTCTTCTACGGCGCTTCCTTCGGCCTCTCTCAGGGCATCGCCATCGTCCTCTGCCTCCTTGCTCTCTACTTCATCTGCCGTCCGGCTCCGAAGGGGAAACCAGCGGCGGAAGGCGCTTATGCGCGGGGGTAAGACTGGGCTGACAGGCTTCTCATCCTGCGCGGAAGCGAAGGATCTTGGCGAAGGTGCCCTCCCATTGGATCCTTCGCCAAATGGTAAACCTCATCGCTTTCGTTATTGTGAAATATGAGCAAACTCATAAAAGGAGATACCCATGAATCCCGCGGTCTATGCTGTGGTGGCGGTGATCGCCATCCTCTTCGTTCTTGCCTGCCGTCACATCTATCATGCCACCATCGGCGGCGGTGGATGCTGCGGTGGGGGCGGAGACTGTCCCGCCTGCCGCGAAAGGAAAATGAAACTTCACGGCGGACTCAAGAAATAAAAAAGGGAATCGCGAAAGGTGCCTCCCGATAAGAAAACATCGTGAGGCAAGAGAGAAACGGTATAGCTTCGGCTATGCCGTTTTTCTCATTCTTGCCTTGATGAAGTGACTTTGGATACTTCCAGGGTTCCAATGCCCTTATAGTAGATGTCAATTTCCTGGGTGCGGTTCTTACCCTTTGGATCGCTGGCAGCATGGACAACGATCTTTTCGACAAACTCATGTAAGATACATGGCGTCAATTCAGGAATTTCCGTATACCGTTCTACAACGGAGAGAAACCTTTCTACATTGGCGCTTTTTTGTTCCTCTGCTTCGATTTCACCACGGAGGACAGCCGCTACCTCTTGAAGCTGATGCTGCTCTTTCTCGTAGTCAGCGGAGAGCTTTTGGAAACGCTCGTCAGAAAGTTTTCCCGAAATAGTATCCTCATAGAGCCGCTTGAAAATGGTGTCCAGCTCTGTGATCCGTTTTTCGGCATCAGCCAATGTTTTCTGCCGTTTTGCCAAACCTCGGTTACGCTGGCGCATATCCGCATCCATCACCATCTTCACAAAATCGTCTTTGCGCTGTGATGCGAAGGAAACGATCTCGCGCAGATTTTGCAGAACCAATTCCTCCAGGATAACAGTTCGGATAGAATGTGTCTGCCCACATACATCACGGCTTTTCCGATAGCCCGAACACAGGTAGTATTCCTGATCGCGCCGAAAATTGGTTGCCCTGCATTGATACATGATGGAACCGCAGTCGGCACAGAACATCATGCCGGAGAACATCCCCATTTCTCCCATCTTTGTTGGTCGGCGCCGCGTCTGCCTTGCGAGCCTTGCTGCATCGGCAATCGCCTCTGTCCAGATAGCTTCGTGGGTATTCTCAAAAATCTTCCATTCGCTTTCTGGATTGAGCAGAGTCTTTTTGCTCTTGTAGGATTTTTTACGGGTTTTGAAATTAACCGTGTGCCCCAGGTATTCACGCCAGCGATC
Organism: Faecalibacterium sp.; assembly: GCF_052358865.1. Classification (NCBI taxonomy): domain Bacteria; kingdom Bacillati; phylum Bacillota; class Clostridia; order Eubacteriales; family Oscillospiraceae; genus Faecalibacterium; species Faecalibacterium sp. The sequence continues at coordinate 26,001 of NZ_DAWCVJ010000023.1, read as the reverse complement.
CATGATGTCGGCAATCGTAGAAGAATCCCAAGCGTAAGGAGAACCTTTCTTTGTGACATTGGTTGTCCTGCCTTTACTCGCATAGTAAGCAGCCGGAGTAAGGATTTTTCTTTCCGTCAGTTTTCTTGCGATCTGCGAGGGTCCCAAACCGTCCATGATATAGAGACCAATTTCATAAACTACCTGGGCGGCTTCTTCATCCTTCACCCATTGCTTTTTGTCATCAGACGATTTTATGTATCCATACGGAGGCAAGACAGTCAAATGTTCCCCTGCATTGCCTTTCACTTTCATAACGGCACGGATTTTTTTGCTGGTGTCTTTGGCGTACCATTCATTGATGATATTGCGGAAGGGCGTAAACTCGTTGTCGCCCTGGGTACTGTCTACACCATCATTCACCGCAATAAAGTGAATATCATGTTCGGGAAACATGATCTCCGTATACATGCCGACTTGCAGATAATCACGTCCGAAACGCGACATATCCTTAATGATAACACGCTTGACAAGACCTGCCTCAATATCTGCAATCATCTGCTGAAAGCCTGGGCGGTTGAAGGTCGTACCTGAGATGCCGTCATCAACATAGAATTTGAAATTGCTATATCCATGCTCACGGGCATACTTTTCCAGGATTTTTTTCTGGTTTACAATGCTATTGCTGTCACCCTGCAATTCATCGTCACGGGATAAGCGACAATACAGAGCAGTAAGTTCTTCGGAACTCATAGCTGTGTAAGGGAATTGAAGCGCGGCAGCGGTGTTTGACTGATAATACATAAATACCTCCCATCTGGCAGTCAAACACGATATTGAAGCCCGACTTCATTATACCGCGCTTTCTTTTTCCTGTCTGCCTGTTAGGAGGATTTCAAGTCACAGTTTCTTTCTGGACATCGGCTTTTATCAAGTTCTCCAGTTTGGAGGCGATCGTTTGATTTCCCTTTTGAGGAAAGAAAGAATTGACGATAAAGGTCGTGTTGCCGATCTTCTTTTTGCTCCGCATAGGCGGGGCATATTTATTTTCAGATTGATTTTTCTGCATGATAAAGCCCCTTTCATGCCATTTCATTAAAACCATAAAAGAGGCAGAAAACGGATGGCTGCTGGCCGCAGCTCCACGGGAATTTCACCCCGGCCCATGCTGATGGGTGCGCCGCGCAATGCTTTGAGGGCGTTCAACGCGGGAGTCTCATTGTCCTGTCTGTGCATCTTCGCCCACAGGTTGCCACACCTGTTTCGCGGCCTGGTTTTGTCGCTCGCCTGTTTGGTAGGGGTCCCGTCCTGCGGACTTGCAACAGGGTCATGGCGCACCGGCCGATCGGCTCCACACAGACAGATCGTATCCGTCTGCCTTATGCTGCCCGAAGGCTTTCTTTGTCAAGGAACAATAAGGCTTTGTCGGCCTGCAAAAGCACATCAACAGCGGATATGCTTTTGCGGAACGACAAATAGCCCATAACGGGAAGCGTGGAAAGGGGACACGCTCCCCGCATGGGCTAAAAGATTATCCTACATGAAAAGCAAGGGTGCGGGTAATAAGGCGCACTTGCAGCCTGTTACGCATTTCCTCGTCCACATAGGAATAGGTATTGCCCGCGTCGTCTTTCAGCGTGCGGGTACAAAGTTTCGCTATGTAACCCTCGTAGTGCTTCAAGATCGCGCACATGGCGGTTGTGTCGCCGTTTGCCGCTGCGGAAATGACAGGGAACGGCAACAGATTTTCAGACTTCCTAACGGTATTCATCATCTGCTTTTCCCTCCAAATACTGTTTGATTTTCGCAAGCGCGGATTTCCTGTGCCGGAAAACCGTCGTGCGTACAACATTCAGCAGTTCGCCAATTTCCGCGTCGCTCATATCCAAGAAGTAGGACAAAAGGATAATGTCGCGTTTCCTTTCGGGCAAAGCGTTAAGGGCTTCGGCAAGCAGTTCATTTTTGACGAGTACATCAAAGCCGGACACTTGAAAACGGAAATAATCGCTTTCGTATTCGTCCGTTGTGAAAAGCTGCGCGAGTTCGCTTTCGCTCAAATCCGAAAAAGTAACTTCGCGTGCTGCGCGTTTCGCAAGAGTGCGGCGGTGGCTTTTCGCTTCGCCGACCAAAGTTTTCTTTGCTAATGCGTCGTACTGATGTTGTATTCTTTCCTTGTCGGAAGAAGATAGCTCCATAGAGTTCACCTCCTTCCCGCGTGGAGTAGAGGACGGGAGTTAAGGGCTTGTCCTCTCTGCCCCTTTCGCTCCGTACCCGTTCGGGAGATGGCTCTTGAGTGCGCTTTTCAGAAAAAAGTTGAAAAAAGCAAAATGCGCCCGTCCGCAAGACGCGGACGGGCGCAAAGGAAATGTAAGCAGTAGCTAAATGTATTGACAGTTCACATTCATAGCCGGAATATCCCGCTTGCGGAGCATAGCTTTTTTTGACCGCAAAGCATTAGGCGGGTTACAGTAAATAAAAATGGACACGGCGATACCTCCCCGATACCGCCGTATCCTTAAAAAAGGGCGACTTTAATACACTACCCGCAATCCATTCTATAATAGGGAACAGCGGCTTTTGCGCAATATTAAATAAAAAAGCCGATAACACATAGGTTTTTTGACCTAATGCGTTATCGGCTCTGCGTCTATGCGTCTGGCACTTTTAATCATTTTTTTTTGAATTTATTATATGTGTTAGCTAACTGTCCACAAGCCGCGTTAATCTCTCTGCCATGAGAAACTCTCATAGTAACTTCAAGTCCTGCTTGCTCTAATTGATGTTTGAATGCAACTATTTCCCGTTTCTGTGGTGCTTTAATTCTTGAATTGCTTGTTGGGTTGTATTGTAACACGTTAATCATAACTTTTTTGCCCCGAAACCATTTTGCAAGTTGTCTTACATCTGAGGGCCGGTCATTTATACCCGGTAAAAGCAAATACGCAAAGACAATTTTGCGATTATGCCTTTCAGAATAGGATAAGGCTTGCTTAACAACATCTTCAATAGCATATATGCGCATGTGAGGAATAATACGATTTCTTGCAGATTGTGTTGCTGCGTGTAAAGATATTGTCAACTGAATTTTAAGATGTTCCTCGCGCAATTTTTTTAATTGATCGACCGGACCAACTGTTGATATGGTAATGCCGTCGGTTGGAAAGTTGAGCCCATATCTATCTCGGAGAATATGGATTGCTTTTATCAAGTTGTCATAATTGAATAAAGGCTCTCCCATACCCATAAAAACGATACGGTTTACTTTTCGACGCAACAATATAATCTGTTGTACGATTTCTGACGATGTTAGATTACGAACAAAGCCATTTCGCCCGGACTCACAAAAAATACAACCAACAGGACAACCGACTTGTGTGCTCACGCAAACAGTTCCACCATCTCGCCGCTTGATAAAAACCGTTTCAATGTATTTGTTGTCTTTCAGTTCGTAAACATACTTTTCAGTATCACTGCTTTTGCAAATATTTTTTACCAACATTGATAGATTTTTTTTGCGTGGTAATTGCTTATATAATTCTTCATATAAGGCTTTTGCTTCATTCTCGCCAATAACTTCCGACATTTCTTTGTAAGTAAATCCGTATGGATCATTCCGTACTTCCGCAGGCGTATATTTAGGTAAACGTTTCATTTTTATATCCTTTCTTCTAAATAATAAAAGTTTGTTTTTCTGTATTTTTGATTACAATCTCTAATTTTTCTACATCAATGATATGCGTCAATTTGCATTTAGGGCAGAAAAGAGGAAAATCTTTTAATACAGTATTATGAAATACTTGAACTCTCGTCTTTCCGTTACAAATCGGACATTTTATCCAATATTTTTTAAGCATTATATTTCACTCGTCCTTTTTACACAAAAAAATGCAGGTCAATCCTCAACATGAGCATTGACCTGCATTTATAATGCACAGAGCAGTACAACAAAACTAAGGCATAGCTTGCACTATGTCTATACTATATCTATACGTCGTTAGTTTTTTGTATAGCATCCGCAAAATAAGCATGACAAAAAAGCCCATGTTGAAAATGGGAAAATCCTTTTTTTCAATGCTTATCTAATACGCATGCTATGCAACATAAACGCCGCCTCCTTTTACATAAATTTTATTTTATCAGAAAATCAGTCTACTGTCAATACACAACAGGAAGTATTTAACCTAATGATATGAATTGTGTGGACATATCCAAAAAGAAAGGTGAACTGTAAAATGTAACAGGGTGAATGAAAATGGCAAAAAGACCCGTACCATTGTACGACTTTAAGGCTTTCGGGGCAGCTATAAAAGCCGCGAGAAATGAATACGGCGAGAGCCGCAAAAAGGTAAGCGACGAGTTATATATTTCCCCGCGCTACCTTGCGAATATCGAGAACAAGGGACAACAGCCGAGTTTACAGGTATTCTATGACCTTGTAACCCGGTATCATATTTCGGTAGATCAATTTTTCTTCCCGAACAGCAATGCGGAGAAATCCACCGGGCGGCGGCAGCTTGACGCGCTGCTGGACGGTATGAGCGATAAAGGCATACGGATTGTAACCGCAACGGCAAGGGAGATAACGGAAGTCGAACAAGCAGAGGACTAACCTCACAATATGGGAAACAGGAGATTGCAGCGCATGGCGGCTGCAATCTTTTTTTGCGTCCAAAATCAAAGGAACGCGCAACAAATACCGCCTTTCGGTGGGGGTATGGAGTAGATAGCAAGCACAGCCAGTGAGTACCCACTGGCGGATTTTTGATTTAGGGGGACCCCTGCCCCTAAATCGAAAAATTGCTTGCTGGGATAGTCCCAGACCCTTATGGAAACGGAGGCGGCGCAGCATGGCAAACCGAAAGCGGAATATCCAGATGAAGTTTTGGGTGACAGAGGAGGAAAAGCGGCTCATTGAGGAGAAAATGACCCAGCTCCACACAAAGCGGAGCGGCGCCTATCTCCGCAAAATGGCGATTGATGGGTACATCATCCAGGTGGACACCACCGACATCAAGGAGATGACCCGCGCCCTCTCCGCCATCGGCCGGAACATCAACCAGATCGCCAAGCGGTTAAACGCCGGCGGTCCGGCCTACCAGGCCGACATGGAGGAGATCCGGGAGAGGATGGAGCAGATATGGCAGTTACAAAGACGCATCCTATTAAGTCAACGCTGAAAGCGGCCATTGACTATATCTGCAATCCCGATAAGACAGATGGGAAACTGCTGGTGTCCTCCTTCGGCTGCTCCGCCGAGACCGCCGACATCGAATTTGCCTGGACCCGCCGCCATGCCATCGACAAGGGCACGAACCTGGGCAGGCACCTCATCCAGGCGTTTGAGCCTGGGGAGGTCACGCCGGAGGAAGCCCACCGGATCGGCATGGAGCTGGCGCGGGAGGTCCTGGGCGGCAAGTATGAATTTGTCCTTACCACCCACATAGACAGAGACCACGTCCATAATCACCTGATTTTCAATGCGGTCAGCTTTCAGGACCACAAGCACTATCACTCCAATAAGCGGAGCTATCACTTCATCCGCCGCACCAGTGACCGGATCTGCAAAGAACATGGCCTGTCCGTCATCGTTCCCGGCAGGGACAAGGGCAAGAGCTACATTGAGCATCAGGCGGAACAGAACGGCACCAGCTACAAGGCGAAGCTGCGTGCCGCCATTGACCGGCTCCTGCCCGGCTGCTCTGACCTGGAGGACCTGCTCCGCCGCCTTCAGCGGGAAGGGTACGAACTGAAACGGGGCAAGTACATATCCGCCAGGGCTCCGGGCCAGGAACGGTTCACCCGATTGAAAACCCTGGGCGCCGATTATGCCGAGGAGGCCCTGACCGCCCGGATCGCCGGAAGGCCCAGGCCCTCCCGCCAGCCCCAGCAGCGCACCGGGAAGCCCAGCCTGCTCATCGACATTCAGAACAATCTCAAAGCCCAGCAGAGCGCCGGTTACAAGCACTGGGCGACCATCGAGAATTTGAAACGGGCCGCTGAAACGCTGAACTTTCTGACCGAACATGGGATCTCCAGCTATGAGGAGCTGGCCGAGCGTTGCGACGGGGCGGCGGCCGCCACCGCCAGGGTGAAAGCAGCCCTCCGGGCAACGGAGAAGGAAATGGAGCGGCTGACTCTCACCATGAAGCACGCCGCCACCTACCGCCAGCTCCGTCCCCTGTATGACCAATACCGCCAGTCCAGGGACAAGGAGAAATTCCTCCGGGGGCATGAGGGGGAGATCATTCTGTTTGAGGCGGCGGCAAGGGAGCTGAAACGCCTGGACGCCGTACCCCTGCCCGCCACCCAGCGGCTCCGGGCTGAGATGGACGAACTCACCGCCAGGAAGGCCGCCCTGCAATCAGAACATAGGAAGGCCCAGCGGGAGGAACGGCAGTATGACACCCTCCGTCAGAATGTGGAGGCCCTGCTGGAAAAGCCGAGGGAGGCCGAACCGCAGAGGCAGCGAAATAACGAGCTGGAATAGCGGAGGTTGTGCGCCTTTACCAGACTTTTCAAAAAACCCTGGGCGCGGTCAGATTTTCCCGGTATAATGGAGGCAGGAATGGAGGTGCCGCCAATGACGAGAACCGAGGCTATCAAGGAATTTTTCAAGAAGGCAGTTTTGCCCGTCGCCATCGCCGGGCTGCTGTACTGTATTTTCAAATCCGCTTGTATCAGGAATGGAGAACTGGATCTTCTCTGGCTCTGGATACTCTGCGGCCTGCCCTTCGGCATCCATCGGATGTACGTCTGGATCGTGCCGGGCGGCAGCTCCCTGGGCGGCGGCGCCGCGCTGTTCGCGCTGAACTTCATCATCGGCGGACTCATCGGGGGTTTCGTCCTGGTGTGGCGCCTGCTGGTGGCGGCGTGGTATGTGCCCCTCACCATCTACCGCCTGATTGTGGGGTAACCGCACTATGGAAATGTGGAAAACGGCCGCTCCGCCGATGGAAAACAGATATTCACGGCCCGATGGAAAAGCCGCCGGCTTTCCCACAGCCCGCAAACATCGTTTCCCACAGCTCCGCAAGCATGACCGTTTACGCACATTCCCACAGCGCCTACTACGGCGAATATCCTTCCTGTCCGATCCTAATGGAAAGAGATAAAAGAGAACAAAAAAAGAAGCGGGAGCGTCACCCTTGGCTCAAACCGAAGGCGGCGCTCCCGCTCTGTAATGGAAAAGTGTTCAAAATTGCGGCTTTACACCCCTCAAATCAGAGGGAGAGACCCACATGGGAAATCATAAGGGCGGCTCCCGGAAAAGCCGCCACAGGCGATTTTTCGCCCCATTTTCAACCTCTATCGCCGCACTTTTTTGAGCGTGCGGACTGGTAATGGGGACAGGCGATGAGGACAGCCCGGAAGCTCTGCTTGCAGGGGTGGGCGCAGCCCTTGCAGACCTTGTTGTACTTGCGGCGGCCGTTCTCCCCCAGGAAGAAAGCCCATTCCAGCCGCCACTTCTTGCTCCGGCTCATAGGTCGTGCTCCGGGGGCTTCTTCTGGTGGGCTTTGTCCGGGGGCTTGCGTTCGCCGCACTCCTTTTTCGCCGCCTCCAGCCGTTCCCGGATGGAGGGCTTTTTCTCCGGGGAGGTCCGGCGCACCTCGCCCTTCGCCGCCTCCAGCTCCTCGCCCTTGCGGCCGTTGTTGATGACCCCATCAATCATCCCGTAGTCGTCCTCCACGGTCATCTCTGCGGTGCGAAGGGGGTTCTCCGGTTCCACCGGCAGGGCGATGATCTGCCCGTTCAGGTTAATAAATTGCTCCGGTTGCTTGAAGTGTTCCATATACTTCTGCGCCAGCTCCGGGGGCAGCGAGGTGAAGTCCTCCTCACCCAGGCCCACCACCAGGAAGGTGCCGGCCATGATGTCATAGAGGTTTCCATCCTCATCCCGCAGGCCCCGGTTCAGCTCCAGGCCGATCAGCTTGCCCTCATCGTTGCAGACCAGCCCCACCGGGTCAGAGAAGGGATAGGAGGCGGCAATGTCGCCGCCCACCTCCGCTTGCAGCGAATGGAGGCCAAGGTCGATCTCCTTCAGGTAGGGTTCCTTCATCGGCTCTACCACAAGGACCATCATTTTCTCCGGGGCGGCGTGCTCCTGGGCCTCCTCATTGCGGATAGCGAAAGAGCGGGAGCCGTTGCCCATGATGAGATACTTCCCATCGTCAGACTGGTGGTGGAAGCCATACCCGGCCGCCTCCATCTGTTCCCGGCTCATATCCGTCACATAGAAGGTGCCCCTGGGGGTCCGCACTGTTTCGCCGGTCTCCCGGTCATCCGGGGAGGGTGCCGCGGCCTGCCCGGCCAGCTCCGCCTCATAGTCCCGGCCCGCCTGCTCCGCAAAGGCCAGCATCTCGTCCACATGGGACTTGTCCGGGTCCTCCAGTGCCGCTTTGATTACAGCCGGATCAAAGTCAAGAAATTCCTCATACCCGGTGGCGTCCTTGAACTTCTCGATTTCGGAAGGCAGATAGTCCTCCTGGGTCTGCCCCAGGGCGGCCAGCTTCTCATCCAGGGCGGAAATGCGGCCGGCCATCAGGTTTTCGTAAATTTCCTCCCTCGCCGCATGTTCCTCCGGGTGCTCGGCGGCGTACTGCGGGTCGTGCTGGCGAAAAAACTCGTCCATATCGTAGGCAATGTCCATTGCCCATTCCGAAATTTCTTCTTCGGGAATATCGTCCTGGAAGGTCATCACCCGGTATTCCTCCGGGATACTGCCGTGTTCGCCATCGTAATATTCATGGAAGGTGTCCCCGGTATCCCGCACATAGCCGAAGTCGGTAAATTCGCCGCCCTCCTCCAGGGCGACGTCCCGGCCGTAGGCCTCATAGTCGATGTAGTTCCGCAGGTGCTCCGGCACCTGCATGGCGTCCAGCTCCTCAATGTAATACCGGCCCAGGTCGTCATGGTCGCGGATGTCGGGGTACACATCGTAGCAGTCCAGGTTCTCGGTCAGGTTGATGATCTCCTGCAAACTGCCGGAATGGTCGCCGATCTCCATAGCCGCCTGGAACCGCTCGTACTCGCCCTGGCTCATCTCGTCCAGCTTGGAGGCCAGGTAGTTGAGCTCGTCCAGGTTCTCATACTCGCCCAGCTTGTCATAGAGGCCGTCCACATAGCAGTCATAGTCGGTGATGAACCACTCCTCATAGGGCTGCCCGAAGTCGTCCTTGGAGCCAATGCCGATCCGCTCAAACACCTTTTGCAGCTCCTCCGCCGTGGTGGGGAACTTCACCCATTCACCCACCAGGGAGCCCTCGTTGTACTTGCCCAAGTTGGTGATGAAGGCGGCGAAGGGATAATCCTTGTCATATTCATAATGGGGCATATACGCACCTCCTTACAATTCCGGCTCGGACTTCCCCTTGTGGGGCGCCGGCGCCTTGTTTTTTCCCATGCACTCCTGCTTGCTCTGCTCCAGCCGTTCCTTGATGGAGGGTTTCCGGTCCGTCTGCTTCTCCTGGGGGCGGTCATGCTGCCACTCGTCCCCGGACAGCGTTAAATAGCCCCTGCTGGTAAAACAGCCCTGTTCCTCCTGCATGGCGTATTTGCCAAAAGGAACGGGATCAATGGCCTTCAGCAACTCATCCGGGAAAACTATATCTGTATGCTCAAACAGATAGCGCCATCCCAGCGTATCCAGTTTATTGACACGGGACTCCAGGATGAAATACTCGGTATTGGCGGGGAACTCCCGAAATTGCTCCAGCGTGGTCAGACGATAGGGAGACTCCTGCACAGCGGCCAGAAGGTTCCGGTCCTCCTGAGAAAGGGTGGTCAAAGCCCGAAGTGCCGCCTCCTGCTCCGCAATGCTCCCCTCCTGGGGGAGCATTGCTTTCAGATCATTCAGGGAAATATCAGATTTACTTTTTGCCATTCACGCCCTCCTTCCGTTTGGGGAACTCCAGCTTGAAGCGGACATACTTCCCGCCGGTATCATCCAGCACCACCACCGCGTCATAGGAGGCGCCCTTCTTTTCAGACCACATCCCCTTGACGGAGGTGCGGCCCTTTTTCAGCAGGTCGCCGGCCATTTTCTTGGTCAGTTCCTTTTTGCGGGAGGTCCAGAAGCGGTCATCCTTCCACAGCACAAACTGGCAGGAGCGGTCGGAGCAGTAAAAATTCTTCTTGCCCTCATACACCGGCTTGCCGCAGCGGGGACAGAGGCCCACGGTCTCACGCTCCGGGGCAAACAGCTTTTGCCCCTCCTCGGAAATGTGGGAGTAATTTTTCACAAGCTCCCGCGTCATTTCAGAAATCCCATCCATGAACGAAGCGGGGTCCGCCTCGCCTCTGGCAATGCCGGTCAGCTTCTGTTCCCACTCCGCCGTGAGCATGGGAGAGGTCAGCGTATCCGGCAGGACAGTGACTAGGTTGATCCCCGCCTTGGTGGGGATGAGGCTTTTTCCCTTGCGTTCCACAAAACCGGCCGCCACCAGCTTTTCCAGGATCGCCGCCCTGGTGGCCGGGGTGCCCAGGCCCTTACGCTCGGCATCCTCCGGCATATCGTCTTTTCCGGCAGTCTCCATCGCCGCCAGGAGGGTGTCCTCCGTGTAGGCCTTGGGCGGGGCGGTGAAGTGTTCGGTGACAGCGGCCTTCACCCGGTTAAAAAGTTGACCTTCGGTGAAGTCCGGCAGGGCGGCGGGTTCCGCCTCGTCCTCCGGCTCCTCTTTCAGGGAAGCGCGGAAAATGCGGTCAATGTCCTTCCAACCCAGGGACAGCACATGGCGGCCCTTGGCGGTGAAGGCGTGCCCGCCACAAGTAAAGTCGGCCGTGACCGCCTCGTACACATACGGCTCCGCCGCCGCGCACAGCAGCTCCCGGCACACCAGCAGCAAGGTGTTCCGTTCTCCCACAGTCAGTTCGGACAGGTCGGCTTTCTCCAGCTCCAGCGTGGGGATGATGGCGTGGTGGTCGGACACCTTCCCATCATTCACCAGCGCCGCAACATCAGGGAAGAAGTCCGGGCAAGTATCGAAGGGCGGCACCCGCGCCGCCAGATGCAGAACCACAGAGGCGGTCTCCGCCATGTCAGCGGTCAGATACCGGCTGTCCGTCCGGGGATAGGTCAGCAGCTTCTTCTCGTAGAGGGATTGTGCGTAGTCCAGCGTCTGTTTCGCCGTGTAGCCGAAGATACGGTTTGCCTCCCGCTGGAGGGTGGTCAGGTCGTACAGCCTGGGCGGCGCCTCTTTCTTCTGTTCACGGGTGACGGAAGCGCAGACTGCCTCCGCGCCGGCACAAGCCGCCCGCAGGGCCTCCGCCTCCTCCGGGGCGGCGATCTTCTCCGACACCGCCTCGGCCCCGTCCAGGGCAAGGCGCACATGGTGGTACTTCTCCTTGCGGAACATTGTGATTTTGCTGTCCCGGTCCACCAGCATGGCAAGGGTGGGCGTCTGGACACGCCCTACATTCAGGGTGCGGTGGTAGAGGACAGAAAAAAGTCTTGTGGCATTGATCCCGATGAGCCAGTCCGCTTTCTGACGGCAGAGGGCGGACTGATACAGCGGGTCATACTCCGCGCTGGGGCGCAGATTGTTAAAGCCCTCCCGGATGGCCGCGTCCTCCATCGAAGAAATCCAGAGGCGGGAGAAAGGCTTGGAGCATCCGGCAGCCTCATAGACCAGCCGGAAAATGAGCTCACCCTCCCGTCCAGCGTCGCAGGCGTTGACCAGCTCGGTGACATCCTCCCGGTCCATGAGGCGCTTCAAGTTCTGGAAGGCGTCCTCCTTGTCCTTCACCAGCACATAGCGGAAGGGCTCCGGCAGGATGGGAAGGTCGTCATACCGCCATTTCTTGTAGCCGGGGTCATAGCCCGCCGCGTCCATCGGGGACACCAGATGACCCACGCACCAGCTCACCAGGTAGCCATTCCCCTCAAAACAGCCGTCGGCCCTGGATGTGACATTCAGGGCCGACGCGACGGCTTTTGCAACACTCGGTTTCTCACAGATCACCAGCTTCATTTCGTCTCCTCCGTTTCTTCCTCCTGTTCAGGTTCGTCCTCGTTGATATACTCCTCCTCATCCGCAAAATCATAGTCGTCCGGGTCTGCGCTGGCCTTGGACGCCTGCTTGGGCTTGACGAACTTGATGTAGGCAAAGGCTCCGCCGCCGCCCAGCATCAGCAGCACCAGGACCAGCGCCAGGGCGCCCATGCCCCCGGACTTCTCCTCCTCCGGCTCCGGTTCGGGTTCCGGCTCCGGCTCCGCGCCGGCGCACTCGGCCATATTCACCGCGCACACCTCGCAGGAAGTGTTCACCGCCCCGGCCTGGCATTTCTCCGTACAGGTGCAGACCGCCGGCGCCTCCTGGGCCTCGCCATCCTCCATCAGGGCAAGAAGGTCCGCCTCGTCCACCTGGTTCAGGAAGTGAACCGTCTGCGCCCCCTCGTCGTCCCGGTCGATGATGAGATAAAAAACATTCCCGCTTTTTGTCTCCACCGTGATGAACTGTTTGCCGGAGGAGGTCCCGCCGATGTCATCCACAAGGGAGAGGTTCCCGTCCGGGGTCAGGGCAGCGCCTGTCCCATACGATAGGCCGGAAGTGAACAGCTCCAGGAGCGGGGAAAGCTCCGCCCCATCCAGGGAGAGGGAGAAGGTGCCCGTGTCCGTGATGGTCAGGTAATCGGAATGGACATAGCCCTCGCGCTCCGGCAGAAGCACCTTGACCCATTCGCCCTCGGTGCCGATGACTTCCACCTGCGCCCCGTTGGGAAGCTGGGTAAAGGCGTCGTTTTCCAGCCCCGCGCCGGTACGGACATTCAGGTTTCCCCCACAGGTGGTCACAGTCCCGATCTGCTGGGTCTCCAATCCCTCCGCATCAGGGGTAAACTGGATACCCTCCTCGGTGACCGTGACGGTCCCCAGACCGCCCAGCAGTTCGGCAAGCTGATCCAGAGTATCAGCGCCGGCCTGCGTATCATTGTTGCCAGCAGTATCTTCATCATCGGTCACAGTGACCTCCGGGGACTCGGCATCCCCCGTGGGAGCGGCCTCTGTCCCGGCCGTTTCCGTGTAGTAGGGTTCTCCATCCCCGCCGCCGGCGAAGGCCGGAACCGCAAAAGCCGTGGTACAAAGCACCACGGCCAGCATCGACGTAAACAGGCGGATGATCTTTTTACTCCTCATTCTCGTGATCCTCCATATCTTCCTCGCCGGGGTCCGCCGCGGCCTCCGCCTCCATCATGCCCTCCGGCAGGGTGATAAGGCCGCTGGCGTAGGCCTTCAGGAAGGCCGTCAGCTCCCGATTATCCATCTTCACCGCCTTGACCATGCGGACGATCTCCAGGTTCTCCTCCTCGGTAAGCTGCGCCTCCAGGGTACGGAGGCGCTTCTGCTGCTCAGAGATCTTCTCCTTGGTCTTTTCAATGTCACGGCGGATCTTCTCAACAGTTGCCATGTGTGCAAAACTCCTTTCCAAATTGTTCTTTCCATGAATAGTTGCGGCCCAGGCCCTGGACCGTTTTCAAATTGGGGCGGGCGTTGTCCTCCAGGGCGATGGCCCTTCGGAACAGGTCCGGGTGGTGGTCCCGCAGGTGGATGATCTCCTCCGCCCGCATACTGGGGCAGAAGAAACAGGAGGACTTGCCCGGCTGGGGCAGGCCCGCATTTTCAATGGCCTGCATACAAGCCGCCCGGTCCCATCCCCACTCCATCAGGGGATACCACTTGCTGTACTTGGGGTCGGCCAGGTCTCCCAGCAGCACCTTGTCGCTGCGGTAGCCCTCGCCGGCGTCGTAGCCAATAAATTTCACCACCCGCTTGCCCGCTGCCCATGCCTTTTGGCAGGGCAAATAGTGATTGCAGAACTTTTCCTGTGGCCCGATCTTGTGTTTCAGGGAACACCGCTTGAAGCCGTAGGCGATGGAAGGCAGGGTGCCGCTCTGCAAACACTCCTGCTCCAGGGTCAGCCGCTTTCCGTCCCGCGTGGTCTTGTAGACTCTGGTGATGGGCGGCATCCCGTGGTCCTTCAGCCATCGGTCCATGACGTCCAGGTAGGCATAGGTGTGGGGATGCTCCGCCCCGGTATCCGCAAAGAGGATCAGGTCCACCGGGATGCGGTGCTGGTGCAGGCCGATCAAAAGGGCGGTGCTGTTGACACCGCCCCCGTAGGAAACCATATTGATGCTTTACCACCTCCCATCAGTTGTACGGCGGCCGGCCGTAGGCATAAAAGTGAGACTGCCAGTAGCTGGTGTTCAAATTGGTGTAGGAAATCGGGTCTCCGCAATGCAGCATCATTCCATCGCCCACATAAATACCCACATGGGAGATACCGCTGGTGTCATAGGTGCCCACGAAGAACACCAGATCACCGGGCTGGGGGTCGGATACCGGCGTGGAGATATTGTAGAGCCCCTGGGCGCCCAGCCGCCCGGTATTGCACAGGCCGGTATTGGTCAGCACATAGCTGACGAAGCCGGAACAGTCAAAGGAGGTCTCCGGGCTGCTCCCGCCCCACACATAGGGGTATCCCAGGTATTTCTCCGCCTCGGTGATGAGGGTGGCGAACCGCTCATCCGTCAGGTACTCGGCGGGAATGTCCCAGGCCGTGGGCGGGTTCTCAATGTACTTGCCCACATACCCGGAGGACGGGAACAGGTCCGGTCGGTTGCCCAGGGTGGACATATACACGGCGTACATGGAGAGCTGGTCCTCGCCCATGATGTAGACCGGCACATGGGAGAGGTCGAAATTCTCCAGGGTGACGGTGCAGATATACCAGGTGTAGGGAACCTCTACCTCGTACTCGTTGCCCTCGCTGTCCGTCCTCGTTTCTGTCCGATACCGTGTTTCAGTGGTCACGGTCTCGGTGAGGATGTACTGCTTGTCAAAGAGCATTTCCAGATCCCCTTGCACCTCGTCCAGGGTGAACACCCCCTCGTGAAGCGCCGACAGGATGGACAGCAGCACATAGGGGTCATGCTCGATCTCGTCCAGGTCAAAGTGGTACTCGTCGTAGTCGTGGGTGGCCTCGTAGGTGTTCAGATATTCTTGCAGCTCCGCCTCCATCTCGCAGTAGGCGGCCTCGGCCCCGGTCAGGTCCGCGTCCTCCGAAAGATAGGAGGAGGCCACCAGGCCGGAAGTCCCGCCCCCGAACATGGAGGTGCAGGACTGCATCAGCCCCATGATGAGCATGAGGATCAAGCCGATCCCGCCCACAATGAGGAGGGTGTGTTTGTTCTTGGTGACGAAGCCGCCCAGCTTCTGGGCGATGGTCCCGCCGCCCTTCTTCGCTGCGGAGGCGGCGGTCTGGGACGCCTTGCCCGCGGCCTGGGCTGCGCCGGTTCCTGCCCGGTGAGCGGCGGCGTACTGTTTTTGCAGCCGTTTCTTCTGCCACAGGCGGGAGATGGGGTTACTGGACGCAAGCTGGGGATTTTCCATGACGGACTTCCGCCAGTAGAAATCGGCATTGGATTTCACCGCTGCCTGCTCCGCCTGTTTCACATCCCGCCAGGGTTTCAGTTTCCGGTCCGTGCGTGCCTGATGGATACGCCGGCCGCCATAGCCCACGGCCTTCTCGATCTGCCGCTCCCCCAGGTGGCCGGCCTGGACGCCGGAATTTTCACCCTCCACCTTGCTCACTTCGCTGTGGAGGGTGGACTTCACCTCCTGCACCGGCCGGGATAAGGGGTTGCCATGCTCCTTACCGGGAGGCTTCACGGGGACGGCGGCCTTTGCCGCGTCCAGCTTATCCGCCGCCTTGTCCGACTTGCGGACAGCTTTTTTCAGCTCCGGCGCCGCCCGGTCTGCCTCCGAAAACTGCAAACGGGAGGAAGGGCGGTCCCTGGCCGCCTCACCCTCCCGGAAGGTGTCGCGCCGCTTGCGCCGCGCTTTTTTCGCCTGGCGCCGTTCCACATGGCCCTCCACCTCGTCCACCGCCCGGCTCAATGTCCCCGCCGTTTCATCAGCAGAGGAATAGTCCTGTTCCTGGGGGCGGTCCGAAATGTGGGTGGCCTCGCCGGTCACCAGGTTCACCGAAATGGCCCCGTCACGGGTCATCTTCTGGGCCTCCTTCTCGGAGGCTTTCCATTCCTGCATTTATCCGTCACCTCCTCCATAGGGGCAGATGCTGGCGCACGCCCCGGTCTCAATCGCCGCGATATAGTGAAAAATGGGATAGGCCTGGGGCGGGCAGACCGCGTTGCCCAGGGTTTTCAGCCGCAGGGCCCGGTCTTTCGTGTCCTCGGTGATCCGGGGGACGCCCTCCGGCTCGGCGGCCCAGAGGATACGGCCGTCCATCCCTGGGGGAAGCCCATGAGCCATTCCACCCAGTCCGGGTTCAGCGCCGCCTTCTCCGAGAGCGGTTTCTCCTGGTGGATGATCTGCGCCGACAGGTTGGCCGCCGGGGATTTCTCCCGGAAGGCCGCCGGTTTCAGGGTGGAGCGGTAGCCCTCCGACGCCGCCGGCGTCAGGTAGAATACCGCCGCCGACAGGGACAGGCTCCAGATCGTCCCGTCCTTGTTCCGCTTTCGGAAGATCCCGTTGTCCGACAGGAACACATCCAGGTTGGCAGCGTCCCGGCAGGTGGATTTGTCGGAGGCAAGGGGCGTGGGAAACATCAGCCGCGACGATAAAAGTTCGCTGGCGCTCATGCCATGCGCCGACGCCGCAAGCCGGAAATACGAATGGGAGAACAGCGTATCCCGCTTTTGCCAGGTCAAAAATCGTTTTGTCGAGCCCCATATTGATGAAGCCAGCAACATTTTCCCCAAGCACCCAACGGGGCCGCAGTTCGGCAATAACTCTGCACATCTCCGGCCACAGGTAGCGTTCATCCGCAAAGCCCCGCCGCTTTCCTGCGGTGGAGAAGGGCTGACAGGGGAAGCCGCCGGAAATGATGGTGACTGTTTCAAGTCCTGTTTTCTCAAAAAACGCCTCCTTCGTAAATGTGGTGATGTCCCGGAACTTCGGTACATCCGGCCAGTGCCGCTCCAGGACGGAATAGGGATAGTCCGCCCACTCACACTGGCAGACGGTCTCGAACCCAGCTGCCTCCGCCGCCAGGTCCAGACCGCCAATGCCGGAGAACAGGCTCACATGAGTCAGTCGCTCCATACCTCGTCCCCTTCAAGGTCTCCCTCGTCCTGGGGCTCCTCCACATCCTCCAGGCGGACCAGATTATGGCGGCGGATGATGGACTCCTCCAGGATGTCCTGGGCGGCGTTGCTGTCCTCCGGGAGGCCCAGGCTGCGGTAGAGCTTTTTCAGCACCTTCTCATAGCCGCCTGCCTTTTTCTTCAGGCGGAGGAAGTCCTTCTCCGTTTCCGCCGCGGACAGGCGGCGGGCCAGCGAGTAGTAGAGGACGATCAGGTGGTGGATGTCGCCCACCAGCATACGGAAGCCGCTGCCGGGGATAATGTACTCATCCTTATACTTCTTGGGCTTCGGCTCCTCCTCAGGGACGGCCTCCACCTCGTCCAGTTCCTTGTCCATGAGCCCCTTCAAATCCTTGGGGTCGCCGAACACCAGATAGCGGCCGGGGATGCCCCAGCTCTGGAACTTCTCCTCGGCGATCTCGCCGTAGCGTTTCGCCGCGTCCAGCACATGGAACACGTCCTCCTCATCCTTGATCCGGCCCGCCAGGAAGGCAAGCTGATGGAGAAGGCCGTACAGGTGAACCTCATCGTTGATATGGGAGAGATAGGTTTTGCCGTCGATAATGTAGATCTTGTTTTTCATATTCACGCCTCCGTTTCCGCCGCGTGCTCCACCTCGCTGGGCTTGGTGGTGAGCAGCTTGTAAAGCTCCGTGTCCTTGGGGAAGTCGTCCGCAAAGGGCAGGATCACATTGTTGAAGAACAGCAGCCCATGGCCCGGCTCGGAATTGGTCACATAGGCAAGCTGTTCCGCCGAAATGCCCAGCCGCTCCGCCAAAATCTTGCGGTCGCCGGCGGCCTGGTTGAGCATATAGATGAAATCGCTGTTTTCCAGGATGTTCTCGATCTCCGGGGAGGAGAGCAGGTCCTTGGGGTTCTGGGTCGCCCCGGTGGGCACCCCGCCCCATTTTCTAAACCGTTTCCAGATCTCCGCCGAATAGGCCGCCGTCTGCTCCTCCTTCAGCAGGAGGTGGAACTCGTCCACGAAATACCAGGTGGAGCGCCCAATGGCCCGGTTGATGGTGACGGTGTTCCACACCGCATCCTGGACAATGAGCATCCCCGGCTTTTTCAGGTTCTTGCCCAGACCCTTGATGTCAAAGCAGACCAGCCGGTTGCGGATGTCCACGGTAGTGCGGTGATTAAAGAAGTTCAGCGAACCGTTCACATACAGATCCAGCGCCTGGGCCACCCGGTCGGCCTCCGGGATGCCCTGCGCCAGCAGCGCCTCCATCAGGTCGCCCAGGATGGGCATATTCTCCGGCCGGGGGTCCGCGAAGTAGGGCTGGTAGATCTTCTGCACCGCCCGGTCGATGACCGTTTTCTCGATGGCCTCCAGCCCCGTCTTGCTACCCATGATGAGCTCGCAGAAGGACAGCACGAAGTCACTTTTCAGCGCCAGGGGGTTCTCCTCATCCGAATAATTCAGGTTGATGTCCAGCGGGTTCACATAGTCGGTGCTGGACGGGGACAGCCGGATCACCTGCCCGCCCAGCCGCTTCACCAGGGGCGAATACTCGTCCTCCGGGTCGCAGATGATGACGTTATCTTTGGTGGTCAGGATGATGAAGGTGATCTCCCGCTTACAGCTCATGGACTTGCCGCTGCCCGGTGTGCCAAACACCAGCCCGTTGGGGCTCCTGGACTGTTTGCGGTCCAGCAGGATCATGTTGTTGCTTAAAGCGTTGAGGCCGTAGTACATGGCGTCCCCGCCCATGAACAATTCCTGGGTGACAAAGGGGACGAACACCGCCAGGGCCGATGTGGTGAGGCTGCGTTCGATCTTGATACGGTTCAGGCCCAGGGGAAGGCTGCTCATCAGCCCATCCTCCTGCTGGAAGTCCAGCCGGGTGAGGAGGCAGTTGTAGGTCTGCGCCACACTGGCCGCCTGGGATACGGCGATCTCCAGCTTCTGCTTGGTTGCCGCCATGTGCATGACCAGGAAGGTCAGATTGAACATTCGCTCGTTCCGGCTTTGCAGGTCCTGGAGGATGGTTTTTGCCGCGCCGCCGTAGGTGGCAAGATCGCTGGGGAGTATGTCCATATCGTATCCGCTCCGCACCGCCCGCTTCTGCTCCGCGATCTTCATGGCGTCCAAATCGGTGATCTTGCGCTTGACCATCTTGATGGCCTCGTTCTGGTTGATGCCCCGGATGTGCATGGTCACCAGGATATTGCCCTCGGTCTCCATGAACTCCGCCAGGATACGGTCGTGGATCTCCGGGGCGGTGATCTGCAAAAAGCTCACCGCGCCGTACATCTCGCCAATGCGGAAGGTGCGGGTCTCCCCGAACTGGAAGGAGGACGGGGCGATGAAGTCCTTGACCGAAAGGCCGCTGGGCGCCAGCCAGTCCCAATCGAAAGCGAACTTCCCGCCCTCCGGACGGCGGCCGTCTGCCGGGTGGAGGATGCCGTGAAGCAGCTCCAGCCGCTCCTTCCCGTCCAGCACATGGGCGGCGGCGCCCATGACCTTGAAGCGGTTGAGGGTGTCGGTCTCAATGCGGGCGAACCGGGCCCGCGCCGCCGGAAGGTTCTCCGCCTCGATGGTCAGGGTGACATACTTGGTTTTCACATAGCCGTTGCTGCCCCGCTCATACTGGAAGCGCAGTATCCCGGCCGCGTCCTCCCGGATGGGGTCCAGGTCGTCCCCCTGGGGATGGATGCCGAACAGGTCCTCCTCCGGCCCATGCTCCACATACCGGCTGCTCAAAGTCATCTGCACCCCGATGGAGGGGTCGTAGCCGTTGTAGAAGTCGCAGAGGTGTTCAAAGATGTCCCGCTGATCCTCCGGTCCGGCCAGGCGGTAATTCACATCCGCAAAGGCAATCGTCTTGGAAAAAGAATTGCCATCCAGCCGGCACAGCCCGTCCGGGAAAATGTTGCGGAAGGGGATGCTGTCCTGCACCGTATGGGCTTTCCCGTCCCCCTTGGCCTGGCGGACCACCGCCTCGATCTGCTTGCGCTCGGCGCGGGTCAGCTTACGCTTTGCCCTTGCCGGACGCTCGTTTTTTGCCGCTTTTGCCTGCAATCTTTCTCACCTCCTGTTCCAGTTCGTATTGCCGCACCAGGGCGGAATAGAGATTGTTGGTCTGGTAGATCCGCACCTTGGGGCGGATAAACTTGTTCTGAATGAGATGCCCCAGGAACACCTCCAGGGGCTGCCCGTTCTTCTCGTACATGGCGAACAGGAAAAAGGGCAGCATGACCAGAATCATGCAAAGAGCCGCCGTGGTGGTCCCCAGCGCGCCCCTGCTCAAAAAGAAAAGCGGCACGCCAATAACTGCCGCCGCTCCGAAACAAATCACCTGCCGCTTGGTCAGCCCGAACAGGACCTTGCTCTGTACCCGGCTAAGGTCCTTCGGGATCGTTACATAGGCCAATAAAATCAGCTCCTTTCCGCAAGCTGAATATCGCTTGCTACTTCATTTCCCCACACATCCCAGCCTGGGGTTGCCTGGCGGGCAAACAGCTCAATCCGGGGGACATCCCCCATCAGGGTCTCAATCCGGCGCCGCGCCTCATCAGGCTTTTTACTATGTTCCTCAATGTGTGAGAGAATGACCTGCTTGACATCCCTGGCCTCCCTTTTAGGGTGTCCACGGGTCGCCAGCAGGCAAATCTCCGCGTTGGCGCGGGTCCAGTATCCCATCCCGGTGAAAATATTGTCTGACCTGCGGCACTGTTTCACCCACACGAAGGCCACCGTCTTGAAGGTGAAGCCCCAGGCGTCCATGACGCCCCAGCCCTCCCGGAGCATGGGGAAGGTGATCCAGAGGAACAGCGCACAGTCCTTGGCCGCAAGCCGGGACACGGGCAGCGCCTTGATGGCCTCTATGCTCATGGTAGGATAATGACTTTCCGCGCTCCGGCCGGTGCCTTTCTTGCTCCAAACCTTGTAAGACCAGGGAGGGTCTGCGTAAATGACATTGTATTTCTTTTCCATAGCCACCTCCTTTAGTGCGCCCCGAACAGGGACTTGGCGAGGCTGCCGGTCTTGAAAAGCGTGAAGCACAGGAGAACCGTGTAGCCCATACAGCCCCAAATGGCGCCGGAAATATTGTCGCCGCTCAAAGAAATACTCTCCACCAATACGGCGTAGATTCCCACGCAGATCATAATGAGAAACGCCTGGAAGCCCAGGGCCAGCAGGGAGCGGAGGTAGTTCTGCCCCGTGTTGCCCCACTCCCGGTTCGCCATCGTGGCAAATGGGATGGGTCCTATTGAGGTCACCAAATACACCTCAATCATTCTGCCGTAGATCACCAGGAAGATACAGATGGAAAGGATCTGCGTACACAGGCCCACGAAGATGCTCTGGAACCACAGCCCCAGCAGGGCGCCGATACTCCAATCCGCAAGCTGGGTCTCCAGGTCGGCGGTCACGCTGGAAATGTCAATGCCCGCGTCGGTGATGATGACGCCGGCACTCTGGCTCACCACATTCTGCGCCACATCGAACACCGCCATGACGATATTCCAGGTGTTGGTGACGATGAGCACCGCGCAGAAGGTCTTGAAGATCCACTTGAAGAAGATCCAGGTGTCAAAGTCATGGAGGTTATTCTTTTCGATGATGAGCTGGATGAGCTCATAGCACATGACAAAGGTGAGGACGATGCTGGCGATGGGGACGATGACGGTCTCCGAGAGGCTGCGGACCATGTTGAAAATGCCGCTGTTCCACGCCGAGGGCGTCATGCCCACCTCCCCGGCGATCTCGCCTACCTTGGTATTCAGGGTATCAAACATCCCGGTCAGGTTTGAAATGATACCGTCAATGAGCAGTTCCTGGAACCACTCCTGTATCGCGTCAAAGATCAACGGGGATCACCTCCTTTGCGGGAGGCCCCGTGTACCGGGACCTCCCGCGGGTGTTATGGGGAGTCATCAGGCGGAGAGCAGACCGGACAGCAGGGGGATCAGGGTAAGGCCGATGAGCGCGACACCGCCGCCGGCCATAAGCTGCTTGATCCCCTGAGATTTGGAGGCAGGGTTGTCCTGCCCGTAACCTTCCAGGAGGTTGATGCCGCCCCACACGCACAGGCCGCCGCCCAGCGCGATCACCAGAGTCTGCAATACATCGATAGCGTTAGTGAAAAAATCCATAAATCATATTTCCTTTCTTCGTTGTAGAATTGTTATTGAAGGTCCGTTGCTGTCAATTCGTACATCTCGAAAGGCTCATCCGGCTTCACGATGGCCGGTTTGCGTTTCATGTACCGTTCCATATCAAAGAGGTACTTCTTGTCGGCGTCGGCGGTGTACTTATAGTTCGGGTGCTTCGTCAGGTCGTACTTGTCCGAGAGAAACGGGCGCACGCCCCGCAGCATGAAGATACACTTGCCTCCGTCCATTACTGCCAATTCGTCCTGGGTCATCAACTCCTTTCCCAATTTCTGATAGGTGAGGCCGTGAGAAACCTGGCTGCCCCGGTTTTCGGATTGATTGAAGCTGTCGATGGTCTCCTTGCCCAGCAGCTCCGAAATTTCTTTCAGGGTGGATTTCTCCTTGCCTCCCAAAAACAAGGTGCTGTCGCAGTTACCCACGATGGTATCCGCCGCGTCCTTGTAGATGGTCTTTAACTGGCTTTGGCTCTGCAAAATAATAGAAGCCGAGATTTCCCGGCTTCGGATAGTGGCGATCAGCTTGTCGAAGTTCGGGATTTGCCCGATATTCGCAAACTCATCCAGCAGACACCGCACATGGACCGGCAGGCGGCCGCCGTAGAAGTCGTCCGCCTTGTCGCACAACAGATTGAAAAGCTGAGAGTACATGAGCGCCGCCACAAAATTGAAAGTGCTGTCCGTATCCGAGAGGATGACGAACAGCGCCGATTTGCGGTCGCCCAGGGTATCCAGCTCCAGCTCGTCCTCCGCCATGAGGTCCCGCAGCTCCGCGATGTCAAAGGGAGAAAGGCGGGCGCCGCAGGAAATCAGAATCGACTTCAAAGTTTTGCCCGCGGCCATTTTGAATTTGCGGTACTGCTTCACGGCGAAGTGGTCCGGGTGCTCCTTCTCCAGCTTGGCGAACAGCAGGTCCACGGGGGACTGGAACTCCTCGTCGTCCTCCCGCGCCTCGCTGGCGTTGATGAGGTCCAGCAGGGTGATGAAGTTGCGCTCCTCCGGCTCCGCCTCGTACCAGATGTACCCGATGAGGGCAGAATAGTACAGGCGCTCGGCTTTGACCCAAAAATCCTCGGAACTCTTTTCGCCCTCTCCCTTGGTGTTAAGGATCAAGGCGTTCACCAGCTTCAAAATATCCTTCTCGCTGCGGATGTACGCCAGAGGGTTGTACCGCATGGACTTCTTGAAGTTGATGAGGTTCAGGCTTTTAATGCGGTATCCCTTGCGGTCCAGCAGAGCGCCCACCTCGTTCAGGATGGTGCCCTTGGGGTCCGTGACCACATAGGAGGAATGGCACTGGAGCAGGTTGGGCTTGACGAAAAACCGCGTTTTGCCTGAGCCGGAACCGCCGATGACCAGGATATTTTTATTTCTTGCGTACTTGGGCTCTTTCGGGCGGCTCGACATGGTGATCCGCTCCGTCTGGGTGAGAAGGACATTCTGGGAAAAGTCCGGGTCCACATAGGGGGCGATGTCGGCCGGGGTGCCCCAGCGGGCGCTCCCGTACTCGATCCCCCGGCGGTATTTCTTCGCGTTCTTGCCCTTGGAGTAGACCGCCAGCCGGATCAGCACCGCGCCGGCGGCGCCCACGCACAGGTCCAGCAGATGGAAGCTGGGCGCCAGGCTGGCAAAGGCCGCCGAAAAGCCCTGCCCGATGTGGAGCAGCTTCTCCGAGGCGGCCGCCCCAGGGGAAAGCCGCACCCCCTGGCAGAGCTTGTCAAAGAGATACACGAAGATGAGATACGGGAGGTTGAGCAGCACCAGCTTTTTCACCTTGTCGGTCATCGCGCCACCTCCCGGTCCTTGGTCTTGACCTTCTCCCGTTCCCGGTGTTTGGCCTTGGTCTGTTCCTGGGCCTGGGCCAGCCGCTCCCGGATGGTGGGGCGCTTCTCCCGGTTCAGGGTCATGGCGGTGAACTCTTTGAAGGCCGGCTGAAGCTGGTCCTTGTCCTTCGCCTTGAAGAACACATAGTAGTGCGGTGGGTCGGTGGTGGGGTCCTTTTTCAGGGCATAGTCGATGTCATACTTTTTCGCCACCACGGAAAACGCCTTAATGTTCTGTTCGGTGATCTCGATGTTGGTCAGGGAGGCCCCATGCTGTTTGAGCTGGTGCAGGGTCTGTTTCCCTTGGTGGAGGGTGCGCTGGGAGGGCTTCTTCTGCATCTCCTCCAGCACCTTTTTCACGGCCTTTTGGAGCAGGTCCGCCGTCATCTTGCCGGCCTCCACCGAGAGGGATACCGTCCTCTGCGTGATTTCTTCCTGCACTCACATCACCTCCGTTCTCCACTGCCGTACATATCGTGGCTCACCAGGGAAGTGTAGTAGCTGTCGATGGTGGCCGGAGCGTTATACAGGGCAGCCAGCAGATATTTCTTGATGTTACGGACATAGGTGGTGTTCTCCCGCATACGGTCCAGCACATACTCGATATGGGAACTGTTCAGCTTCAGGAACCGGGATTTGACCACCTCCGCCGGATAGTCGTCCCCGGCAATGCGGATCATCTCCCGATGGGAGCAAACCGTGTCCACCATGAGCTCCACCAGTTCATCCAGCCGGTCACGGTCCAGGCGCTCATTCTGTATGAGGATGTCATACTCGATGTTCTCCAAAATCAATTCCCGATAGCTCTCTCGCTCCCGCATCCAATCCCGTCCGGCCCTATCCGAGCCCCTGGGGGTTTGGGGGCTTGATAGGATAGGATTTGATCCTTCCGTACTTGATAAATCTTTTTTTGATTTATCTTTACTTGATTCTTTAGTATTTAATTGTGCGGGGTTTTCCTGTTCAGGTTCTCCCAAGACAGGGGAAGCCTGTTCAGGATTATCCAAGACTGGATTTTCCCGTTCAGGTTTTCCCGGTTTAGGTTCCGGCGGTCTGGGCTGCTCCAGGATCATGTACTCGATGGCGCCGAGCTGACCGTTTGCGTTGCGGACCCGCTGGCGGATCACATAGCCGTGTTCCTCCAGCTCCCGCACTCCGGCGCAGATGCTGTCAACGCCATCTTTGCAGATCCGAGCCAGCCCCTTGGTGGTATAGTCCCATTCCTCCGGCAGGGAGAGCATGAGGGAGAGAAGGCCCTTCGCTTTCAGCGAAAGCGACTTGTCCCGCAGGTGATGGTTGGACATCACCGTGTAGTCGCGGGTTTTCTCAATGCGGAATACCGCCATGTTGGATACCTCCTTCCGTTGGTTTTGAAAAGTGTTCGTTTCGGTGGTTTTGCGCCCCTGTATCACCGTCCGGCCTCCCATGAGGGAAAGAATATGGGCGGCTTCGTTTGCGCCGCCCACAGGCGAAAAAACAGGGGGTTTCCCACCCGTTTTCATACAGTTTTGGGTGCCCCCAGCAGGGCATAAAAAAACGCCACAGGTTTGTGTTACCTATGGCGTTTGGGACAGGAAAAGGGTGCTGACATTTCATATCAGCACCCTTTGTCCTGCCAGTATTAAATTTTTGACTTCACATCGTGTTCCTTGCCTCTGAAAACATTGATTTTACTGGACTTGCTCATGTTTTCTTATTAGGAGGCGGGGAAAGCGGTTCCTTTTTTGGTGGTTGGCGGCTAGTGACTGGTGGCTGGTGACTTGAAGGGTGCTTTTGGGCATTACCTACATAGGGAAAGAGGGGCCGCGCCAGCGGCGCTTGGGTACTCTCGTAATTCGCCTGCTTGAACCGCATTTTCCCAATCCCTTTCATACCGCCGGTGCCCTATCCGCCCCTTCGGGGCACCTTCCCCTCGAGGGGAAGGCTATTAAGTTAAGGAAATCGTTAGCTGCGTAACGTCTTGCTTCCCCCTTCGGGG